>JBDLTH010000134.1:0-20309 GCA_039799165.1 Bacteroidota bacterium | reverse complement strand
CGATGCCCATTTGTCCGCCCAATGCGTCAATTTCTCGTACAATTTGTCCCTTGGCGATACCTCCTACAGCTGGGTTGCAGCTCATTTGAGCTATTTTGTTCATATCCATCGTTATCAGTAGCGTTTTAGAGCCTAAATTGGCTGCTGCTGTGGCAGCTTCGCATCCAGCATGTCCTGCTCCTACAACGATAACATCGTATTTAAAATTCATTAATGGTTTATTTTGATTGTGAAAACTATATTTATATTAACTAAAAGTTTAGATTGATTCAAAACCCCTTGTTTTAAAGCGTATATTTGATTCTATTTATCGGGCAAAGTTACTATTTTTCGGATACCTATTCTTTCAAATAGTTTTGTTTCTCTTTTGTTTTTTATTTTTACTGATTATATTAACTAATTAAACATGTTTTTGTTATGGTTTTAGTTGAAGTGGCTGCCAATTCAGTACAATCGGCTATTGCTGCACAGAAGGGTGGAGCAAAGCGGATCGAACTTTGTGCAAACCTTGTGGAAGGTGGCACTACTCCGTCTAAATCTCAGATAGAGTTGACCCGAAACAATGTAGATATTGATTTGAATGTTATAATCAGACCAAGAGGGGGTGATTTTTGTTATGATGATCTCGATTTTGAATCAATGAAACTCGATATTCAGCTCTGTGGAGCATTGCAGTGCAATGGGGTTGTGATTGGTATGCTAGATCAGTACGGTAATGTTGATTTTAGGCGTAATGAAGAGCTTGTGTTACTTGCCAAAAGTTATGGTTTGAGTGTTACGTTTCACCGTGCTTTTGATCGTGCTTGCAACCTTATGCAAGCTTTAGAAGATGTGATTCGTTTGGGCTGCGATCGCATTCTTACTTCGGGTGGTTATCCTAGCGTTTCGGAGGGTAGGGAGGTACTCAAAAAACTTGTGGTTGAGGCGAATGATCGAATCATTATTATGCCTGGGGCAGGTGTTAATGAAAACAATGTATCGGACATTGTTGCTTATACCAACGCTAAAGAGGTTCATGGCACATTTCAGGCATTAAAAGAGGGTTCTATGCTGTACCATAGTCCTAATTTTACAGACCATTCAGAATATTCTTTTTTGTTGTCGGACGAAGTTCGGGTGTCTAAAATCGTTCGCTCAGTTAATTATTAAGTCTTTTTATTTTCTACATCACAATACTAAGGATGCTCTGTTTTGTAGCATCCTTTTTTTGGTCTTTTAAATATTAAAATATATTTATAAGTATTGTATTATATAGTGCTAGTTATTTTAAATATTTGGTTAATAAGTTTTAATATATAAATAATTGAAGATATAAAATGTAAAAAATGTTTATTAGTATATTATTCTATAATACATGTTTTTCTTTTGTTTAAGAATAGCGTTCATTTTATTTGGTGTTTTGTATACATGTATTTCTATTCAACGTTTCTTGTTTGTGTATGTATGCTTTATAATACTAATTACTTTTTCTTACATTTGTAATATTTTGGTTTAATCAATAAAATACATTTATGAAAATTGCACTCATAGGATATGGAAAGATGGGCAAGGAGATCGAAAAAATTGCCACAGAAAGAGGACATCAAGTAGTTTCGATAATAGACGAAAATAACCTTTCGGAGTTTGATTCACCTATTTTTAAAAGTGCAGATGTTGCCATTGAGTTCACTACACCTGCCAGTGCTATGAATAATTATAGAAGGTGTTTTGCTGCTGGTGTGCCTGTCGTTGCAGGTACTACTGGATGGTTAGAGCATTTGAATGAAGTAAAAGAGGCTTGCGAGAAAAATGGTAAAACTTTTTTCTATGCTTCAAATTATAGTATAGGTGTAAATATTTTTTTTAAAGTCAATGCCTATTTAGCTAAAATAATGAATAGTTATCCTAGCTATTCAATCAAGATGGAGGAAGTACACCATATCCACAAATTAGATGCGCCTAGTGGTACTGCTATAACCTTGGCAGAAGGAATCATTGAAAACGTTGATCGCAAAACCGATTGGCATTTAGAAGGCGAGTCAAAATCTACCGATCTTGCTATTCACTCTATACGTGAAGGTGAAGTACCAGGTATTCATGAAGTTTTTTATGAATCAGATGCTGATGTTATCAGTATAAAACATGATGCTAAAAACAGAAAAGGTTTTGCCTTAGGTGCTGTTTTAGCTGCCGAATTTACCTGTGGCAAAAAAGGATTTTTAGGAATGAATGATATGCTTAATTTCGAATAATTATGAGTAACGTAACAAACGATCAGGAAGCAGCTTCAGGTTTTGGAGATCGGCTTAAGCAGGCTACAACAAAGCAGTGGATCAAGTTCTTGATTATAGCTGTTTTGTGTGTGTTTTTTGTGCTTTGGACGGGGTATTTCTTAATTTTACTTCTTGTACCCTTATTTTTTGATAGTTATATCACTAAATATATTCCATGGTCATTCTGGAAAAAATCGAAAAATGCAGCATTTCGTAAGTTCATGGAATGGGTCGATGCTATTGGTTTTGCTTTGGTAGCTGTGTATATTATAAATACATTCTTTTTTCAGAATTATCAAATACCATCATCGTCTTTAGAAAAGTCGCTTCTTGTTGGAGATTTTTTGTTTGTTAGCAAAATGAGCTATGGAACACGTTCACCAATGACTCCTTTTTCGTTTCCTTTGGCTCAACATACCTTACCTGTATTAAATACTAAATCGTATATCGATAAACCTCAAATAGGGTATCAACGATTTACTGGGTTTGGGTCGATAGAAAGGGGAGATATTGTAGTCTTTAATTTTCCAGCAGGAGATACCGTTGCACTCAATCAACAGGCAGAAGACTATTATTCGCTGGCAAAGAAGAATAAATTTGGTAGAGCAGGTCTTTGGAATGATAAGCATCAGTATGGTGATATTGTATATCGTCCTGTTGACAGGCGCGAAAACTATGTCAAAAGGTGTATGGGCTTACCTGGTGAAACAATCGAAATCAGAAATGATGAAGTATACATTGATGGGCAAAAAGTAGAAAGCTCTAAAAATATACAGCTTAGGTATAATGTTCAAACCGATGGTACACGTATCTCGGAAAAGGTTTTTGAAGCATTGGGTCTTAGTAAAGAAGATTACATGATTGACTATGGAACACCGCAAGAAACACCTTATTTTTACGATTTAGTCGAATATATGAATCAGTCCACTCCATCGCAAGGGCTTGATTTTTCGTCCGAAACCAAATTTAAGTCAGACAGTTTGCACCTAACCCAGCTTGGCTTTGTAGCTAAAGGGCAATCGTTTGGTATAACTTACAATTTACCTTTAACCCAAGAAATGGTAAATGCTCTTAAGTCTAAACCATTTGTAATGGCTGTGGTAAAAGAAAAAGAGCAAATACAAAAAAGACAAATGCTTGATGGTAATGTAATAGATTTTCCTTTCTATTATCCTATAAATTATACGACTCGTTGGACTAGAGATAATTACGGGCCATTGTGGATTCCTAAGAGAGGGACTACAATTAAATTTGATACTGACATTGAGTATAAAGTAGCGGCTTATGAGCGTGTTATCAAAAATTATGAAGGAAATCAGTTTGAATATAAGAACGGAAAAGTATATATAAATGGCAATGAGTCTGTTTCGTATACATTCCGATACGATTATTTCTTTATGATGGGAGATAACCGACACAATTCCGCCGATTCTCGTTCTTGGGGATTTGTTCCTGAAGATCATATTGTTGGACGACCTTTGTTTGTTTGGCTATCCTTAAACAAAGACAAAGGCTGGTTTGATGGTAAAATACGCTGGAATCGTATTTTTACCAGTGCTAAGAAAAATTAGATTCAATAAAGAATCATTTTGTTTAAAACAACATCACCTTATATTCTGGCTATTATACATGGTTTTTGCACAAATAAAGAGATTTAAAATATATATTTTAATTTTTTGTATCACTTTGTTTATTGTTCTTCTTGTGCGAACCCTTTTTATTCATTCCTATACAGTCTCCTCTTCGTTGATGGAGACTGATTTGTTGGAAGGAGATCGGGTTTTAGTAAACAAGTCGGCTTATGGAGTGCGTATGCCAATAACTCTTTTATCCATTCCGTTAACCTTCGATACATTTTTTGGAGTGAAGTCTTATTCAGATTTTATACAATTAAACTATCGCCGTTTATTTAGTAAAAAAGCTGATCGAAACGATATTGTATTGTTTAATAATCCTTTAGAGTCATCTAAGCCTGTCGATAAGCGCAGTCTGCTGGTGAGCCGATGTGTTGGTTTGCCTGGTGATACTGTTTTCTTGAAAGGCCGTGATTATTTTGTTTGTGGCAAAAAATACCTTCCTTCTCCTGATTTATTATTGACGTATCGTTTTCCTAAAGAATACAAGACCCAAGTTCTTTCTATTTTGGAGCTATTTAATATTCCTGTCCGAAACGAGCTGTATGATAAATCTTTTGCTTATTTATCGCTTGACAAGTATGAGGTCTTTATTATCAATCAGCGTTTATCAGTTTGCCAGTTAGAAGAAGATACACGATCCGCTGTTGTACATGCTTTGATCGTACCACAAAAAAATGTTACGGTTCATTTCAATGTATTCAATGCACCCTTTTATGCCAAAATTATAGAAGAAGAGCTGAAAGATGTGCATGCCAAAGTGAGAGTTGAAAAAGGGAATGTACATATCAATGATATAGTATTTAGTTCGTATAAGTTTAACTCCGATTATTATTGGTTGATGTCTGATAATGTAGAGGAGTCGATTGATTCCAAATTATTAGGTCTTGTTTCCGAAAAGTATTTAGTTGGCGAGGTGTTTTTTATATGGTATAGCTCTGATGAAGATGGTATTGAGTGGTCGAGACTGTTTTCGAGTGTAAATTGACAATCGTTTTAGTATATGAGTATTTATCTTTCGTCTGCATATTTACCCCCCATTGCTTATTTTTCGAAGTTGCTTGCAGACAGTATAGTTTATATCGAGCAACATGAAAATTATAGCAAGCAAACATATCGCAATCGTTGTACTATTTTATCAGCCAATGGAACAATGCCCTTATCGATACCGATAGAGAGCTCTGAAGGCTCAAAAAAGCTGATTAGAGATGTTCGCATAGCAGCACATGGTAATTGGCAGCATTTGCATTGGAATGCACTTGTTTCGGCATACAAATCATCACCTTTCTTCGAGTATTATGAAGATGATTTTCGCCCATTTTATGAAAAGAAGTATCGCTTTTTATTTGATTTCAATGAAGAACTTCGTTTTCTTATTTGTCAATTGTTGGATATAGATGCCTCGAATGTGTTTTATACCGAGCATTACGATCGAGAAGTAGTGGGCATTGATTTTAGAAACTCAATTTCACCTAAAGTAGATTGGAGAACCGTAGATATGTGTTTTGAATCCGTTTGTTATTATCAAGTATTTGACCATCGATATGGTTTTACGGATAATTTGAGTATAGTTGATTTACTCTTTAATATGGGAAACGAAAGTCTTATAATTTTAGATAAAAGTATAAAAAAAGCTTTCTGAATTTCAGAAAGCTTTTTTGTAATCCATTGTTAGAATTTTAGAGCCATACCTACAAGTATTTGTCTCATATCTAAGTCTATTCCTATAACACTTGTCTTAACGGTCTGTTTTTGGTTGTTTATAACAGTTTCGTCTTTAAGATGTTGGTATCCGATAAAACCAAATTTGGCTGTTAGCGAAATTTTGTCTGATACATTGAATGCAACACCTGGTCTAGCACCCACTTCGAGTAGTGTAGCTTTATCATCATTTTTTCGGTCTTTTGCATGTGTATATCCTACTCCACCATCAAGGAAAAGAGCTCCAAGATCGCCTTTTAAGAACGAGTAGCGTACAAACGGATTCACTACAAAACCTTCTTGTTCGCTCCCTTCTATTGTGCTTCTTGAGTTATCTAGTACTATGCCAGCACCTTCGGTGTGTGCAAATCCACCACTAATACCAATTCCGATATTGTCGCTTATTACATAACCAAATTCGGGTAAAATTCGGTAAGATACTTGGCTGTCTCCATCTTTTACTTCACTTGCCGAGATACCAAAAGAGCCACCAATCCACATTTGACCAACTTCTTGAGCTTTAGTAGTTAAAGCTGCTAAAACTACGGTTAAAGTTAAAAATGATTTTTTCATAAACATTTGTTAGTTAATTAATATATAGTTTGTTTAGTTTCGGAGCAAAAGTATTGCTTATATTCTGATTTTAGTGGAGCTAAAATTAGTTTATTTTTTGTTAACATTCTAGTTGCAGTAGACCTTTTACTTGTTTATTTCCAAAACAGATTGAATTTATTGGTAACTTAAAAAATTTAGGTTGTCCTCTGTTAATATTTCGTTTGCTACATCTAAAACATTTTCTGAGCTTATATTGTTTATTTTTTCAACACTTTCTTGCATATTGTTTACATGATTGTAGTGCATAAAGCTTTTACCTAGAGCTAAAACCAGATTTTCGTGGTTGTCGTGCGATACACTTATTTGACCGATTAGCTGTTTTTTAGCTGCCATGAGTTGTATTTGAGTCAGTTTAGTCTCGCGCAATTTTTTTAGCTCTTTATTTATAAGCTCAATACATTTCGATGAATTTTTCTTATCACTTCCAAAATATATTGAAAAAATGCCCGTGTCAGAGTAGCACGTCAAGTTCGACTCCACGTTGTATACATAACCTCTTTTTTCCCTTAGCGATATATTCAATCGACTATTCATACCTGGCCCTCCCAATATATTATTTGCTAAATTCAGTGCTTTTCGTCTTGGATCATGTAAGTTGTAGCATCTTCCACCTATCAAAACATGTGCTTGATTAGTACCTTTATCTTCGGTTCTGCGAACAATTGGTGTGTTATTGGGTTTTATTCTTCTATTTTCGTATGATGCCACTTCGATATGCTCGATGTGTTTCTGAGCCAGCCGGACGATTTTTTTAAAATCAGTTTTCCCGAATGAAAAAAAGACCATGTTGTTAGGCGAATAATGTTTTTCTGTAAATAGTTTAGCTTTTTCAGTATCAAATGTTTCCAAGATAGAAGGTTCTCCCAATATGTTGTGTCCTAGTTGAGAGTTGTGAAAAACGAGATTTTCGAATTCGTCAAATATCAATTCTGAAGGGCTGTCTTCGTACGAATTTATTTCGTCCAGAATGACATCAATCTCTTTGCTTATCTCTTTCTCTGGAAATGTAGAATGAAAGGCTAGATCAGCAAGTAAATCGAAAGCACGTTCAAAGTCCTCTTCTACAAAGATTGAATATATTACGGTTTCTTCTTTGTTGGTATAAGCGTTTATCTCTCCACCAACACACTCCATCCTGTTTATGATGTGATGCGAGCGACGTTTTTTTGTTCCCTTAAACAGCATATGTTCTACAAAGTGTGCCATACCATATTCGTCAAAATTTTCGTCTCGTGTACCAGCATTTATTATAAAACCACAGTAAGATACATTGCCTCCAAAAGGTTTGTGTACGATGCGTAATCCGTTTTTTAATGTATATGATTGATATGTTTTCATTCTTTATTTTTTCCTTTTATACCCAGTAAATAGAGACTAAATTTTTCAAGTTCTATTTTTTCTACGGTGTGGTATGTATTCATCATTTGTGTTGTATCATCAATCCATTTTACAAAATAAAATGACGATAGATTATCAATGTCATTAACACCATTAATCTCAAAGGGGAGATATTTGCTTTTAGGATCTTCGGTATGCAATAAGAATTTCTTTGTTGGTTTTATTATTGATAGTTTAGCTAATTTGGCGTAAGATAGCTTTTCGGCAACAACTATATTGGCTTGGTTATTCGTCTTTTCGAAAAAGTGCTGTATTTCATTTAATTCGTTGTTTTTCATCGAGTAATAGGCTTTTTCCGAAACAAAACGTGCTATCCCCAATATTGTAAACATGCCTATCAAGGCGATAATAATTTTTTTGGCTTTGGTACTATACAACTCTGTCATGTATATAGATAGACCCAATAATAGAGGACCTAGTATACAGTTGATGTATCGAGGCATGCTGATGGGTCTTATGATATATGATATGCTTACTGTAGCTAAGATAGTAGCCAAGAAAATGAATACAAAATAGATAGCAGCTCCTAATCTTATATTCCTATGTTGTAAATGGGTCTTTACTATATAGGTCAATAATACTCCAATTAAACCAAGGGTTATAGCTAGAGCAACAGACATCATCGGCAACGAAAACACCATATAGGGGTGGGATGGCTCTTTGGGAGAAAAGAAGTAGTAGCAAAACAGTAAAAAATCTTTAGCTGTAAGCGGTTCTATCCAATAGTTATCTTTAACCACTTGCAATTGGTTCATAAATACAGGTATCCATGGGCTGTATGCACATATAAAGATAAGTGTAAAAAGGATAAGACGTATTACACTTTCGTTTTTGCGAAGTTGTACAACATATAGCGAAAAGAACACTATTGATACGGCTATTAGCCCATAATAGTGAGTGTAAGCTGCACATATAGCAAATGTAGACATAAGTGCGAAGCTACTGAGCTTATTGGTCAAGTAAACATCAAATGCGTATAGTGTGCAACCCAGTACAAAGAACATAGCCCATGAGTACATTCTTATTTCTACGCCTAGATATTGGGTTACAGGCATTATGGTCAATAATAATATAAAAGTAAGTGAAACCTCTTTACTGAACAGATTTCGAACTTTAAGGAATCCAAGTAATAGGCTTGCCATTATACCCAGATTAGAAAAGATACGCATACTAAAAAGAGAATCTCCTATAAGTAAACAATAGCATTTAAGCATAAAATAGTACAAGGGTGGGTGTACATCCTGAGATGTTATCTCGTATATTTCTTCAAACGAATGTTGCATCATCGATAACGTATATGCCTCATCGTACCAGAAGGTTAGATTAAGATAATCGTTGTATAGTAATACCGAAAAACAGAGTATGCTGAGTAGACAACATAGAACGTAGTAATACTTACTAATGTATGATTCTTTTTTCATATAATAACACTATACTTTTTTCATATAATATGCCTTTTCTTCGGGCAGAAGTTTTTCGATCGAATACCTCAACATCGTTCTAGGCATTTGTTTGTAGTATGTATCTAAAAACATTGTTAGAACAGTTTTATCCTGTTTTCCTATTTCTCGCAACATCCAACCTACAGCTTTGTGAATGAGATCGTGTTTATGAGTCAAAAAATATGCCGATAGTTGTATTGTATCGTGATAATCTTGTTTTTTAATAAATGGATGTGTCGAAATGATTGCAATTCGCTGATCCCAAAGTAAGTTGCTTTTTGCTAGTTTGTATAGTATTGTTCGGTCTGTTTTATCGATCAAATATCCTCCTATAACATCTTTGCAGCTGAGATCTACTAAGTCCCAGTTATTGATCCATTTGGTGTTTTGTAAATAAAAATTGAAAAAACTTGTTCTTTCAACTTCTATTTTTGCTTTTTTGAATCGTTCAGTCAATATTATTAATGCACATAATCGGCACTCATGGTATTGGTTGTGAAGCAAATTTGTTATTTCTTCTTGTGAAAGGTCTTTATACTGTTTAGCTATTTTGCGAATTTCAGGAACTACTACTCCTATAAATTTATCACCTTCTCCATATTCGCCTTTTCCTGTTTTGAAAAAGGAGGGTATAAAGTCTCGTTTTTGTGGAGAACTTACAGCTTCTAGTTGCTTTTGGATATCTTCTGCTATCATTATCTATACAAATAGGTCTCTTTTTACTTTGCTCTCTGTATAGTATAAACAACCAGAAGCCGTAAGTGTTTCATTTATCTATTCTTCAATTCGCCTTTTGGTAAAGAATATATAAGCACATAGTAAAATAATGCTTACCATAGATAGTATGGTACTTACCTTCTGTATCGTTGTGCCTGTATAAGCCACCTCAATAGTGCCTGACTCATCAACATGAGTCAATTCTACTAAGCCATTTTTGCTTTCTCCTACAGGTGTCTCTTTACCATTTATGGTTGCACTATATCCTTTGTAATAGAGTAAGGGTACTTCTATAGCCTCTGGTTTATTGTCCGCCAACTTTATATTTAGGTTTACAACCCTCTTGTTTCTTTTGAAATCTGAGACTTGAGTTTCTTTATATTTAGAGTCCACTCTATCTCTTCTTGCATCAATATACTCTCCCGACTCTACTTTAGCGGGTACGTACTCCAATGTGCCTTGGCAGTAAAAATTGTCAACCGTTGCTTCATATTCAAAAGGATATTCTTTGTACTTTGTTTTTACGTTTTTGCTTTCCACTACGTTTGTTGCTATTATCAGAATAATAATAAATGCAGTAAATAGAGAACGATGCTTTACCGATTTTATTAGGGTATGGCTATAATAAGCACCACCTATGGCAAATAAGAAACTGATTAAACCAAACAAACGCCAAGTAAACTGGATAACATTGAGCAGTTTGAATGGATATATTTGCCATGGAATTATACTACTGCAAAGAATAACATAGAATATACCTATAATCACAACGTTATCAACGTTTTTCAATTCTCTAGACTTGGTTCGGATAAATATTCGTATAGCTACCATTATGGTTAAAATAGACCCTAATGCAGGCAGAAATATAGAGTCATAGGTGTTAGGGTAAAAAGACACACCGAATACAGCCCACCATAAAAACAGGGGGGTAAATGTTGATCCCCCTATATGAAAAAATGGTTTTTCGTTATAATAAAAGTCATTAGAGATCATTTGTTCTAACAAAGGATATAAAAAGTAAGCCGTTAAACAAGCTGTTACAAGCCCTGATAACACTAAATAATAGATTCGTTTAGTATCTTTTAGTAGTGTTTTATTGTAGACCAATAGGTATATAACTATGGTTAAGAACACCAAGAAGGTTACGATAACATGTGTGAAAATTAAGAGTGTAAAACCAATACTCAGTATATACCATTTTTTATAATCGCCTTTTACAATCTCATAAATACCTAGAAATGCAATAGGAAGGAAGGTTAAAGCAAGAGTTTCTCCTAGGGCAGCTCTTTCAAAAAGACCCTGTATCCGATAGTATGAAAATGTATATAACAATGCCGCCATAGACGCTATGTACGAGCTATTATAAACTCTGCTCATTGTTGCATACATGAATACTCCTGTTAACACACTTGCAACAACCATCATTGTTTTATAAGCAAATATCACATTGGTTGCATTTGCCAACAAGGCTGTAGGGATAAGTGTAATATCTGGATAAAACCATTTGGTAGGGTAACCATACCCTAATATTGCTTCATAATCGATGTATATAGGAAAAGAGCCATCAGCCAAAGCTTCCATCAAAGCTTCGATCCGTTGGATATGTAGGTGGATATCGTGCCCAATGTACATATAGTTCTCTGACTCGTAAAATGCCAACATGAGGTATGACAAAAAGACAAGAACGATAAAAAAAAGCCAAAAATGTGATTTTCTGTTTTTCTCGAGTAAGGTTGAATATTTATGAAAGAATTCCATGAGTTTGTTGTTTATAAAATATTATCTGTTTACTATTTTAGTTTCCATTCAGCACCCTCTTTTCCATCCTTTATCTCAAAGCCAATTTTAGTTAACTCATCTCGGATTTTGTCTGAGGTAGCCCAATCTTTATTCGATTTCGCTTCTGCACGTATTTGTAATAAAAGGTCAATTGCTTTGCCAAAAGCTTCTTTACCATTTCCGTTCTTATTTTGGTCATTTCGGATGCCTAAAATATCGAATAAGAAAGTGTCAAATATAGCTTTAAGTTCAGTAATATCTACCTTGGTAAGGTGCACGCTTCCACCTATTGCCGAATTGATCATTGAGGCAGCGTCAAATAGATGTGCCATAACAATGGCAGAATTTAGATCGTCATTGAGTGCATCATAACATTTCTGGCGAATCGATTTTATATCAGTTGTAGATTGTTCGGATACGCTGATTTTTTCAATTCTTGAGTAAGCATCTAATAGTCGATTCAAACCCTTTTCGGATGCTTGGAGCGCCTCGTTACTGAAGTCTACTGTGCTTCGGTAGTGTGCCATCAAGATAAAGAAGCGGATAGTCATGGGTGAGTATGCTTGAGCGAGTAGCTTATGACTACCATCAAAAAACTCATTGAGCATAATAAAATTCCCCAACGATTTTCCCATCTTTTGACCTCCGATCGTTATCATGTTATTGTGCATCCAGTATTTTACTACCTGATGCTTTTCTGTTGCTGTGTTTTGAGCAATTTCGCATTCGTGGTGTGGAAACATCAAATCCAGTCCCCCCCCATGTATATCAAACTTGTTACCCAAATATTTCATACTCATGGTCGAACATTCGATGTGCCATCCCGGAAACCCCTGGCTCCACGGCGATGTCCAACGCATAATGTGTTCAGGTGATGCTTTTTTCCAAAGTGCAAAATCGACCTTGCTACGTTTTTCGTGCTGACCATCTAATTCTCGAGTTGTACTTAGCATCTCTTCGATATTACGATGCGAGAGTATTCCGTAATTGTAGTCGGTATTGTATTTTTCTACATCAAAATAGACAGAACCATTGCTTTCGTAGGCATATCCATTTTTTATAATTTCTTTAATGGTTTCTATTTGTTCTATAATATGACCCGAAGCATGAGGTTCTATTGATGGAGCAAGTACATTGAGGGCGTCCATTGCTTGATGGTATCTGTTTAAATAAAACTGAACAACCTCCATGGGTTCCAATTGCTCGATACGAGCTTTTTTACCAATTTTATCTTCACCTTCATCGGCATCGTTCTCTAAATGACCTACATCGGTAATATTGCGTACATAGCGCACCTTGTAATTGAGGTGTTTGAAATATCGGAACAGTAAATCAAACGTTATTGCAGGGCGAGCATGTCCTAGATGAGCATCGCCGTATACGGTTGGTCCACAAACATACATCCCTACATGAGGCGCATTCAGAGGTTCAAAGATTTCTTTTTTACGTGTTAGTGTATTGTAAATAACTAATTTCTGTTCCATAAACAAACTACTCCATTATTTTTATGTAAAAGTACAAATATTTGTTTAATATTAATATTTTAACTATCTCTTGACGTTTTTTCTTATCTTCTACTTATTTACAAAAGTACACAGAGACCCTTTGTAAACAGCCTCTGTGTATTTATAAGTTGATGATGGTTTCGGTGTTTTATTTATTCCCCTCTACTATAATTAGGCGCTTCACTTGTAATTACAACATCGTGTGGATGATTTTCGGCTACTCCAGCATTTGTGATACGGGTAAATTTAGCAGCATGCAGTGCATCAATGTCTTTTGCTCCGCAATAGCCCATACCTGCACGTAAGCCACCTAGCATCTGGTAAATCACTTCGTACAACGAGCCTTTGAAGGGTACACGTGCAGCGATGCCTTCAGGTACAAGTTTTTTGATGTCTGCTTCCATATCTTGAAAGTAACGATCTTTCGAACCTTTTTCCATGGCCTCTATTGAACCCATACCTCGGTACGATTTAAATTTACGTCCATTAAAGATAATCGTTTCTCCTGGCGATTCTTCTACTCCTGCTAAGAGTGAACCCATCATTACTGAATAGCCTCCTGCAGCAAGTGCTTTTACAATGTCTCCCGAATAGCGAAGTCCTCCATCGGCAATTAAAGGTACACCTGTTCCTTGCAAGGCTTTTGCTACATCGTATATAGCAGTTAGTTGAGGTACACCTACACCAGCTACTACACGGGTTGTGCATATCGACCCTGGTCCTATACCTACTTTTACCGCATCTGCTCCTGCATCAGCCAAGTATTTGGCGGCTTCGCCTGTGGCGATATTCCCTACTACTATATCTACTTGAGGGTATGTTTTTTTTACTTTTTTGAGCATGCTTACTACTCCTTCCGAATGACCGTGTGCCGTGTCTATAACAATAGCATCAACGTCTGCCGCCACAAGTGCCTCTACACGTTCTAGCGTGTCATGGGTTATTCCTACTCCTGCTGCCACTCTCAATCGACCATATTGGTCTTTGCACGCATTAGGCTTATCTTTTGCTTTCGTTATATCTTTGTATGTGATTAGACCAATTAGTTTGTTTTGAGCATCTACTACCGGAAGTTTCTCTATTTTGTATTGCTGCAAAATGTCAGCCGCTGCCTCTAGGTTTGTTGACTGTTGGGTGGTGATGAGGTTTTCCGAGGTCATAACTTCTTCGATGAGCTTACCCATATCTCGTTGAAAACGAAGATCTCTGTTTGTTACAATTCCTACAAGTTTGTTGTCAGTATCTACCACAGGTATACCTCCAATCTTATATTCTGCCATTAGTTTTAATGCCTGACCAACTGTTTTGTCTTTTGCGATACTTACTGGATTTGATATCATACCATTCTCAGCACGCTTAACAAATTTTACTTGTTGAGCTTGTTGTTCTATAGACATGCTTTTGTGGATAACGCCTATACCACCTTCACGAGCAATGGCAATTGCCAATTTGGCTTCGGTAACTGTGTCCATGGCTGCGGAAACAATTGGGATATTAAGCTTTATATTTTTTGAAAACTGCGTCGAAAGGTCGACATTTCGTGGAAGAACATCAGAGTAGGCGGGTATCAACAGTACATCGTCGAAAGTTAACCCATCCATAGAAATTTTATCTGCAATAAATGACATAAGAGTTCGCCTAAAAAATTTATTGCATGCAAATGTACATCTTTTTTGCAAGAGTTAAGATAAATTGCATCTAAAATAAGTTTTTCACCTCGTTAAAATGGATACCCAATTGCAAAATGCCATGCCATTCGTCTGAATGAAGGTTTTAAAACAACCCAACGTTCGCCCTCTTGGCGTGCAGGGTCATAGGCTCTAGCTCCAAAATCGAGACGAATAAGCAAAAAACTAAGGTCGTATCTAAAGCCCAGCCCATAGGCAAGTGCCATTTGTTTGTAGAACTTCGAAAATTTGAATTGCCCTTCAGGTTGTTCTTTATAGTCGTTCATAGACCAGATATTACCTGCATCGACAAATGCAGCTAACTCTACAAAATCGGATGTTTTTCGACGATATTCTATACTCATATCTAGTTTGATGTCTCCCACCTGATTCACTAAGTTTGTGCTATCTGTTGGTAAAGAATACGATCCGGGCCCTAGTTGTCGGGTACTCCATCCCCTAACGCTATTTGCCCCTCCCGAGAAAAAACGAGTTTCGAAAGGCAGTACACTCGAGTTGCCAAAAGGTTTTGCTACACCTAATCCAAAGCGATAAGCAAAACTGGTTCTTCCATTCAAACGACGTGTTTGGGCAAGGCTCACCTCTCCTTTTAGGTATTCAGCATAGGCTATTCCTAGCACCTGCTTGTGTCCTGATATACTGTCTCTCTGTGCGGTATGTAGACTGGTTGCCAATCGGGGTAGCAAACCACTTATATCTACATTTGCACGTACTACGGTTTGTATTCTGGGCGTTCGCTCGTAGATACCTGAACTATTCACCAGTGTAATGCCATAGGTGGTACTTGAAATTAATTGATCCTTGTAACTTTCTCGTACCATGGCATTCACATTCAGTGTATTTTCTAAATAGTTTTTTTTGAAATCTTCCGAAGCCCATGGCATACGCACATAGTTGATGTTCCAAAGGCTAAGTGCATGACTCAACTTATTTTGTTTCGATGTCCAACGATAGGTGAGGGCGGCATTAAAAAACTGTCGGGTATATGCTTCACGGCTCTGGTTATTCAATCCAAAAAGAATTTGGGTACTGGCAGAGGGTTGTTCTCTCCAACTTTTTTTGAGCCACGGGAACAGGAATAACGGAAAGGATAAAGAAATGTCTCCCCCATATTCGTAATAATTTTTATCAACAATGTCTGCAAATTTGGGGTTAGATATAAATTCATATGCCCCCCTCAATCTTACTTTTAATATTTCGGCACCATTGAATAAATTTTGATGCTGATAGGTTATACTTGGCGAAATACCCAAATCTCCTGCCGAGTTTGTTCCTTGTATTTCTGTTTGAAAGAAATGGGTATTCCCTGGAGCAATGGTTACCTGCGCGTCGATGTATTGTATACTGTCATTTGTTTTATGCTCAGCAGGTTTAAAACTTATGGCAGTTTGTTTTACAACACCTATTCCGTTAAATGCTCCCATGGTACGTGTATAATCCATATCAGAGTACACCCTGTCGGGTCGTAAATAGGTATTTCGATAGAGTGTCGATCCTCTTAAGAAATTATTTTTTCCATAAATAAGTTTCAATCCTTTGTAGTTAACTGTATCAGGTTTTGCAAATATGCGTTGGTTGCCTCTAATAGTAGGATCAAAACCACTAAGTACGGTAACATTTCTGATTTTATATCGTTTAAAAGATGTGCTATCTTTAGGTTGATGTACTGATAAAAAAAGATCTACTTGATTAGAATTGAGTGTAGTATCGGCTTTGAAGTAGAGGTGTTCTTTGGTAAAATTATAGTATCCAATATTTCTTAAATAAGTAGTCAGATTAGTACGAGATGTTTCAATGTTTTCTTGATTAAATACACTCCCTTGTTGTACCCTACTGTATCTTTTTACACGTTCCAGTCTCTTGTCTATCTCCTTATTATCTATTGTGTATTCATAATTTCGAATGGTGTAAATACCATTGTTTTTTATTTTATACTCAACTGTCATTTTCTTGCCTTTAACTTTTAGTACAGTGTCTACTTCTGCACGTAGATAACCCTGATTACTTAGTTCTTTGGCTATTTGCGTAGCCGATATTTTGGTTTGTTGTGCATTGTATATCACAGGAGGCTGCCCCATTTTTTTTAGAAAGCGGTTCATCCATTTGCTAGTATCCTGTCCTGCCATATTGTAAATACCCAATTTGAGTCTTGAGTTCGGGTTTTGACGAATGAAATCTTCAAAATAGGTTACATCTATTTTTCGGGTATCAGCCTTTATATTGTAGTCATCCAAAAGGTATTTACCCTCAGGGATGCCTTTAGTTGTATTACATGAGCTTAATAATGAGCCTGCTATTAGTACTGTGAAAACGAAATATGCTGAACTTCTCATATGAAAAAATTGAAGTAAATCAGTTTGTATTGTGTCTGTTAATTAACAATCATTATTTTAGTAACAACGCCTTCTGTGCCATCTTCCGATGCTCCAAAAACTAGATATATGCCAGTATCTACTCGTTTTCGTTTGTGGTTGAAACCGTCCCAAATAAACTGACCTCCTAATGATCTTCCCTCAACGATGAGATTTCCTTTTAAATCGGTGATCTTTACGTTCGAATTATTCTTTAATCCTGTAACAGTTATTAATCCTGTATAATCGGGTTTCACTGGATTTGGATATACATACACATTGTCAAAACTACTACTTGGTTCAGTAACTCTTCCGTTGTAAGCCATTAATCCACGATCTGAGCCAAAATAAACGATTCCGTCCGAGTCTATTGATAAAGATAGGATATTATTAGAGGGTAGAGGACTATCTTCGACAGTAAAATGTTTTTCAATCTGTGTATCGGAGGCATCCAGTAAATATACACCAGCACTTTGTGTGGCAATCCATTTTCGTCCAGCACCATCTATAGCAATGCTATTTATTGCAACACCGTCAAGTAAACCTATAAACGTATTGTTGTCAGTATCTTTAGCTATTCTTATTCTTGTTAGTTGTATTTTGTTGTCTTTTGTATTTAATATTTCTCTTACATTAGCTATTGTAAAAGGACCTATGTTTGTGCTTACCCACATCCGACCTTTGCTATCTGCTACAATGTGGTTGATGTCTTGTACCTCAATTGAAGCATTACTTTCATTAAAAAACTCATTGATATATCTGTATTTATCGTCCGATGAGTTGGCTATTGTACCATTGTCGTTGAATATAAATAGATAGTTATCGCCAGCAAAACATGTTATCCATTTGTTTGAGTACGGATCTATTATAATATTTTTCGGGTTCGTTAGTGGAGCATCTATCTCGGGGTAATAGAGTTGTGTCCACTCTCCGTTTTTGGTGTATACTTTTATCGTGTTTTTTACCATAGAGTTCAATAGCCACAGATTATTGTCCTTGTCGTATGTCATACCACTTACACGAGTGGTTCTGAAATCATCTAGTATGATAGGTTCTATTGTACTGTTCGACTCATCGTGTCGTTTGATGAATGTCTCATTCAAAAACTCATACAATCCTTCTCCCCAACTACTTGCGAAAATATGATTTGGGTTTTTAGGATTGCTTATAGCATACACTATATCAAGAGCATTTATCCCACTTTCTTCATTTATTTTGTATTGTTCAATGTTTGACCATCTCTGATTTTTATATACTGATATACTTGCAGGGTACCAGAATCGATCAGTATAGAAACGCCCACCTGTAACCATTAGTTGGTTGTTTTGGTAGGTTTGAGAAAAAGGGTAATTCGACACAGGACCTAGTGGTCTTACCCATCGTTTTAAATATTCGAAATCAGATTCATTTTTTTTAATTAATGACAGGTTGTTACCTCCCGACGAAAGCCAATATTCACCTGTTTTCGTATTGTTAGGTATTATGTATTTTAGATAGTTAATATTGATCGATGTAGTTTGATCTAAATCTTCGTACTCCCAAAAGGTCTGGTTACTTGTAATGAAAAGATTTTGGCTTGCAGTTAAATACATCAATCGAAAATCTTTTCCTTTTTGTATTGTTTTTACTGACGATGGCGTATCCATAATGTAGACGGCTCTATCAGGAATGAGGAAGTGAAGCTTGTTTTTGAATGATACAACTTCTTTTATGTCCGAATCCTTAAAGGGATAATCAGTTTCGGTATAAAATTTACTTACCGGAAAATTTTTCCAATTTTCAAAGTCTTTTATATTACTACTTATATCTGTCGTTAAAACACCGTTGTTTGTTGCAGCATAAAGCATATTACCTACCAAGCATATTGAATAAAAAGGGATGTTGAATTCGCCAGATTCTTTTACTTCCAATCGTGCGATATCGACCATTAAGAAACCAAACTCAGTAGCTAAATAGGCAAAGTCGTCTATGATGAAAATATTGTTTATCGTTTTAACGATATTTTGATTTAAGTCTTTTAAATCAAGTATGTTTTTGTAACTACCATTTTGGTAAAGCAGTTCTATATTGGCATCCGATCTTGTTATTACTAAGCATTTGTGTTTACTGCTGTATGCGATATGCGTAATATCTGTATTGCCTCCATCACTTTTGATATACTCTTCGATGCTTTCGTCAACATGGTTGTAAGCAAATAACTTACCATCGGTTAAAGCATATACTTTATCTTCGACTTGTACTATTTTCGTGATGTCATTTGAATATGAAATGTGTGAAAACCAGTCTTTTGTGCTTTGCGAAGATGCACTAAAATAAATAGATACGAAAGATACAATAATAAAAAAGAGGTTAATCCGTTTATTATTCATAATGATGTTTTGTAATTTAACTTTAGAAAACTTGTTTACAACAAAGATATAATTAAATCTTCATTTCATTTTATAGTATACTTTATTAAGATGTAAAGTGATGTATATTTGTGTTTTGGTTAGATTGATGCAGTAATCATTGTTTTATATTTTTAAAAATCTTATTTTTGTTGGTTTTTTAAGAAACCCTTTTCTCTGAATGAAGATAGCAATAGTTGGCACAGGATATGTTGGTTTGGTTACGGGAACTTGTTTTTCGGAAATGGGTACTAATGTCTATTGTGTTGATGTTGATAAAAATAAGATTGAAAATTTAGAGAAGGGTATTATCCCTATTTACGAGTCTGGCTTAGAAGATATGGTTACTCGTAATTATCAAGCAGGTCGTCTCTTTTTTTCGACAGATCTATCCGCAGTTATAAATGATGTTGATGTTGTTTTTATTGCAGTAGGAACCCCTCCAGATAAAGAAGGAAATGCAAACCTAAACTACGTGTTTGAGGTTGCAAGGGTCATTGGCGAGCATCTGGAAAAATATGTTTTGGTTGTAACCAAAAGTACAGTGCCAGTTGGTACAACAGAACAAATAAAAGAAATAATAAAATGTGAACTTGACAAACGAGAACTCCATGATCTGGAGTTTGATGTGGCATCAAATCCAGAGTTTCTGAAAGAAGGTTCTGCTGTTTTTGACTTTATGCACCCCGATCGGGTTGTTGTTGGGATAGAAAATGACAGGGCCAAAGTGCTTATGGACCGTTTGTATAAGCCATTTACGATCAATAATTATCGCATGATTTATACAGATATTCGGTCGTCGGAGATGATAAAATATGCAGCAAATGCCATGCTTGCTAC
>JBDLTH010000133.1:0-2688 GCA_039799165.1 Bacteroidota bacterium | reverse complement strand
GACCGCAGCGGTCCTAGCATTTACACCAAACGAAAAGCACCAAATGCCTCAAAAAAAAATTTTTCTTTCCCATAATGGTAAACATTGTATATCTTTGTGATTGAACACGGTGTTTATTTGCATAACATTTATTCTAGCTTTATACTAAGAGGGTACTTATCATACCCTCTTATTGTGTTTAAAGAGCTTTTTTATTCTCTTTCATTCGGTATGACTCTCCAATCATATTAATCACATAAGCCTTATGTACCAAGCGATCTACCATAGCTGTTGCAAGAACTGTTTCTCCAAAAATTTCATTCCATCGGTCAAAAGAAAGGTTGGTGGTAATGATCGTTGACTTTCTTCCGCATCGTAGCGAAAGGTGCTTAAACAATAACTCGGCACCTTCTTTATCAAAGGACATATAGCCAAATTCATCGCAGATGACCAAATCATACTTTTCGAACTTGATTTCAAAAGCCCTCAAAGTCCGTTGTGATCGACATTCCCTAATTTGGGTCAATAATCGAGATATTGATGTAAAGAATACTTTGTAGTCTTTTATACAAGCCTCTATTCCTAAAGCTATGGCTAAGTGAGTTTTACCTGTACCTGGATTGCCGGACAGAATGATGTTTTGCCCTGTTTTAATAAAATCTAAGCGTTCTAACAGAGGCAGTTTTTCGGCTGCTCCAATAGGTAGTTGCCCTCTTTCAAGATCGGACAGATACTTCAATTCGGGAAAACCTGCCGTTTTGAGTTGCATGATTTTGCGTTTCTCGAATCGTCTCAAATCTTCTCCTTCAAATAAATTAAGGAGGTATTGCTCATAACTAATGCGCTCACTAGCAGCTTCAATTGCCATCGTTTCAAAATTTTCTTTAAAATGAGTGAGGTGCATTTGTATACAATATTTAATAATCTTTTCGTGTATGTCGTTCATCGTTTCTGGTTTAAAAGAGCGTTTGCTTGAGTTAGTGTGTGTGTCGATTGTGCTGTAATGTCAGTATCTCCAACTTCAATAGAAGTGCAATTGGGCACCATAATTGCTTCTTTAGGTTGGCTTAAATAATTGATAAACATATCCGAAGA
Source organism: Bacteroidota bacterium (assembly GCA_039799165.1). GTDB lineage: Bacteria > Bacteroidota > Bacteroidia > Bacteroidales > Dysgonomonadaceae > Dysgonomonas_A. The sequence continues at coordinate 1,614 of JBDLTH010000133.1, read as the reverse complement.
TATTTCCTTAGAGCACTTTGGCTTCAGTTCTTGGTAAGCCTTAAACAGCTTTTGGTGACTTATTTTTTTGTCTTTACAATAGAGTAATAGGATGATAAAATCTTTTTCATTGCCCACAAACTCGGCATCAAATAAGTTGACAATATTCTTAGGGGCTTGTTTTAATGCACATGAGTTTTTTAGGGCACCCGGCTTTCTACCTAAGGTGGTTAAATAGTGTTCAATATTCATGTTCCATCCCTTGGAATAGTCTCTTTCCCAAGTAGCTACTAGTTCATTGCTCCAGTAAACTTGTAGCTCGGCACTCTTTATTTTAACTTCTACTGTTCGTCCCACAAGATGGTCTGGAACAGAATAACGGGCACTATCAAAACTGAAAGTACAGAGCTTATCTACTTTTGCTGACCGTCGTTCAAAACAAGCAATATCGCCTTGATAAGCTAATAAATAGGGGCGTTCCTGTTCAAACAAATCTTTTGCACTCTTACCTGTAGTTCTGTTTATTTTGCTATTAACCACCTCACATTGAGCTAGAAGATGCGTTTGAGCTTCGGCAAAACTATCAAAACTTTGCTTATGGGAAAAAGCATATTTACGAACAACATCTACACTGCGTTCCACATGTCCTTTCTCATTACCTTTTCGGACATTACAAAAACGATAATTAAATCCATAAAAAGCACATAAGCCTGTCAAAGCTCGAGTTGGAGTTTTTCCGCCAACGAAACTTTTAATCGCCACACGCATATTGTCGTAAACCATTTCGGTCAAAACGCCTTGAATATGAGAGAAAAAGCTACGATGAGATTCTTGATAAGCTAAGGTGTTTTGGTGCTCAAATAACATTGAAAATCGGTAGTTACTATAAGCACAGGTAAAAACAGCCATCTGAAAAGTACCGTAAGTACCTTTGATGGTAAGGTAGCAATCGCCCCAATCAAATTCACATGTATTACCCAGATTGTAGGTCTGTTTAATAAACGCTTCCGCTTGCTGGAGACTTTGTTCTTTTTTTCGGATATAGGCTGTCACACTCGAATAAGAAATTTCGTGATTCTGCCGAACAAGTTCTTCATAAATGTGGGTGACATCAGCTTGCATCTTCTTATGAATATGCTTGTTATTTCCCAAAATACCATCAATAATAGGACCAATAACGGCCCAGTCAAGAACGGAAGTACCCTTGTGGACCTTCTGCTTGGGTAATGTGTTCACGAACTCAAAATCGTCAACGTCGCCTTTTTCCGACTTCGCTTTAGCTAGCTCGAATGCTGTGATGTAATCATTCACTGTCTTCCGATGGAGACCAACCTGCTTAGCGATCCACCGAATCGAATGCTCGCCTTGCCGGTGTAATTTTAAAACGTCTTGTTTTTTTTGCATTGTTATCATGTATTATAGCTTTACTGTAATTTGTAAAGCTCGTAATTCTTATTTGATAACTGGTACACTTTTGGATTAGCAGGTGGTACACTTTTGGATTAGCATATACATTCTGTAGCGTTTTTGTTGAATAAATAACCATTGTAATACATCTTTATTAAATCTAAATCGATAACCTACGGAAGCCTGTCATTCCGAGCACCGCGAGGAATCTTTAAAAAAGGAAAAATT
>JBDLTH010000132.1:0-2500 GCA_039799165.1 Bacteroidota bacterium | reverse complement strand
ACCCTTTCTAACAACCGCCTGCCGTTAATCGGGATGCAAAGGTAAGAAGATTTTCCTATTTCACAAACAAATGTTACCCGAAAAATATGAGAAAAAATATCATAAATAATTAAAAATCTAGCTAACAGATACTTAATCATAAAAATTTGTTAATAAATACCCAACTTTATTATGTTATACTCTCCCATTAATCGTAATACGATGCCTCCCGCAGGCTCTACTTCTCCCAATCGTAACGAAATTTGGCCTATCTCTAGCTCTCCATTGATAAGATCTCCTTCACTGGTATCGTTATGGTTCGCTCTATTTCCAAAAACGAAGTTCAGGATTATTTATCGATTGGTTTATTGGTCAATTTGCCTACATACTATTTAACAAGATTACGAATGTTCTTCGTTTAATATAAATGGTTTCGTAAAAGGTGTATTATTGCGGACACACACTATATATAGTGTGTGTCCGATCATAGATGGGTAAAATCAGGATTAGGATACGTCGAGGTTTTTTGAGCTTTGCAACAACCTGATTCAAAAAAAGATTGGGTTCTTCATGGATGAGTATGAGTAAGTTTTTTTCTAGTTCTGAATATTTAATGAGTACAGATTTGTTTCGATTTTTTAACGTTTCAACGGTTACTACTCCTGCAAGTAAGGTATGGTCGGTGTTTCGTACGTATACCATCCATTGGCCTTGGTCATCTTGGGCTGAGTGTGGGCTTTGTGGAATTTGTACTTCAAGTATTTCTTTATCGTCAATTACGTGATTTACAAATTGGACATACACGGCTGGTTTAGAATATTTGTCTATTGCTTGTTCAATCATGTATTGTTCTTCAAGAATTTCACAACCCAGTATACGTCCGTTGTCTTTTACACCGATCCAAATTCTACCTCCTTTGGTATTGGCAAAGGCTACCAAGGTTTTGGCGATTTTTTGCGAACTTGTGATTTCTAGCTTAAAATCTTGAGTGTCGGTCTCCCCTTTGGCGAGTTGTTGATGTATTTCGATGTCGTCCATAGTTAAAGAATCGGAGCAATATTAGTAAAAATGAAAAAACAATTATAATTTTGTTGCTAATGATACATAAAAAATATATCATCAGGGGGGTAATTGGCATTGTTTTGACTAGCATTTTACTACCAATTGCTGGATGTAAATATATGTTTATTCCGAGATGTCCTATAAAAAACTGTGAGACCAAAATGATACATCTGCATGGAGGCAAGGAATTTAGAGGTCGCCGTTGGTGGAAACGCAAGCAAAATCCTAAAGTGGGCGAATTGCAGAAAGAAATTATTCATGATCCGAAAGAGAGCAGACACAGTCCGCTTCCTAAAAAATAATAAACCATATTATACAATGAAGTTTTTTGTTGACACGGCCAATTTGGCTGAAATTAAAGAAGCCTACGAATTGGGCGTTTTAGACGGTGTTACTACGAACCCGTCGCTTATGGCCAAAGAAGGTATTAAAGGGGATGCGAATATACTGAATCATTACAAAGCGATATGCGAAATTGTTGATGGTGACGTAAGTGCCGAAGTGCTGGCTACTGATTTTGAAGGAATGATTAAAGAAGGTAAAGAACTTGCCAAACTTGACGACAAAATTGTAGTTAAAGTTCCGATGATAAAAGATGGCGTAAAAGCTATTAAATATTTCCAATCCGAAGGAATTAGAACGAATTGTACTTTAGTATTTTCAGCAGGGCAAGCAATTTTAGCTGCAAAAGCTGGGGCGTCGTATGTATCTCCATTTATTGGGCGATTAGATGATATATCATTTGATGGTATGGAGTTAATCAAACGAATTAGATTGATATACGACAACTATTTCTTTGAGACAGAGATATTGTCTGCATCGGTACGCCATACTATTCATTTGATAAAGTGTGCCGAAGCTGGTTCGGACGTAGTTACGTGTCCGTTAAATGTAATCACAGGTTTACTCAAGCACCCTCTTACGGACAGCGGCCTTGAAAAATTTATTGCTGATGCAAAAAAAATGAGCTAATTGATTAATATTTATAAAAAGCCCCAATGGGGCTTTTTATAAATATTAATCAATTAAAGGTGTACGCTTCCCTTTTTTACTACGATTATGGGATATACTTTCTTATTTATCACAATGTAGAAATGGGTTATGAATATAGCCGAAGAAATAGCTATAGATTCTCAATAATTCCCTCAAATGCTAAAATATCTAAATAAAACACCTTATCTTCCAACGGCCCTCCAATAACTCTTGTATATGAATAATCTAATAGTTCTGAAATAATTTTATAATGATCTGGAATAAAATTGCTAGGAAAAATTTCAATAACATGTAGTGGTCTACCAAATCTATATATTATATTTGCTAAACCAGCGCCATGTATACCTATAACGACTTTCGAATTCGAAAACAATTGAATTTGTTCTAAAAGAGTCATACCTTCTGTATCAACACTTTCAAAGCCAAAAGCATCCAAATAATTCTCAATGGCTTCATTATTTAAAAT
>JBDLTH010000131.1:0-8370 GCA_039799165.1 Bacteroidota bacterium | reverse complement strand
TCCTACAAGTGGAAATCGTTATCAAGATGCACTTCAAGCAGCAAAAGGGGCATATATTGTTCAAGATACAGCAAATTACGATTTGATTTTATTGGCTTCGGGTTCAGAAGTATCTACACTTGTAGATGGTTCTAAATTATTAGAAGTAGATGGCATCAAAGCACGCATTGTATCTGTTCCTTCAGAAGGTTTGTTTAGAAGTCAGTCTAAAGAATATCAGGATTCTGTGTTACCCAAAGGTAAAAAAGTATTTGGCTTAACTGCTGGGCTACCTGTCAACCTGTTAGGACTTGTAGGCGACGAGGGTAGAGTTTGGGGTCTCGAAACATTTGGTTTTTCAGCTCCTTACAAGGTACTAGACGAAAAGTTAGGCTTTACACCGGAGAATGTTTATAAACAGGTAAAAGATTATCTGAAAAAATAATAAAACATGAATACTCAATCCTTATTTTCTCAATCCGAAAAACCTGTTGCTATATGTAGCGATCATGCTGGATTTGAACTGAAAACATACATTATCGCTCTTTTTGAAGAAAAAGGAATTGTATATAAAGATTTTGGTACTTATTCAGTTGATAGTTCCGATTATGCAGACTTTGCTCATCCTATGGCTATTGCTGTAGAAAATGGCGAATGCTATCCTGGAATAGGTATTTGTGGTACAGGCAATGGTATTAACATTACGTTAAATAAGCATCAAGGCATTCGCTCAGCTTTATCGTGGAATGCAGATATTGCTAGTTTGGCTAGGGCTCATAATGATGCAAACGTACTGGTGTTACCAGCTCGGTTTATATCAGAAGAGGAAGCATATCACACATTGGTTTCTTTTTTCAATACTCCTTTCGAAGGAGGGAGGCATCAAAAACGGATAGAGAAGATACCGATAAAGTGATTTTTTGTTTTAAAAGTTAAGATGGTTTATATAGTCCAAGATAGTAATCCTTGGTTTATCTAAATCAAAAATTACAGGGTTCAAGTTTTATACTTGAACCCTGTTTTCAAAATATAGGAGATCGAAAATACGTTTGATTTATTTTCTAAAAAAACGTATCTTTGCTTAAACACGTTTTAGATGGACTATTGAGATATATGGAAGAAGGATTAGATATAAATCTACCCCAACAAAATTATTCGGATGATGATATAAAAACGCTTGATTGGCAAGAGCATATACGTCGTCGTCCAGGTATGTATATTGGTAAATTGGGCGATGGGGCGTCTGCTGATGATGGAATTTATGTACTTCTGAAAGAGGTGCTGGACAACTCCATCGATGAGTATATGATGGGCTACGGAAAAACAATTGAGGTAAGTATTGAACACGGTGAAGTACGGGTGCGAGATCATGGACGAGGTGTACCTTTGGGTAAGGTGAAAGACGTGTCTTCGAAAATGAATACAGGTGCAAAATATGACTCTAAAGCTTTTAAAAAATCAGTAGGATTGAACGGAGTAGGTATTAAGGCGGTAAACGCTCTATCTAGTTACTTCAAAATACAATCGTACAGAGAGAAGCAAACCGTTTGGGTAGAATATTGCAAAGCAATAACAACTGCCGAAAATAAGATAGAGGCCACCGAAGAGTCGAACGGTACGTGTATCGAATTTATACCCGACAATACAATATTTTCAGATTACCTATATAGAGATGAATATGTAGAAGGTCTATTGAAAAATTATGTTTTTCTGAATACAGGGTTAACAATCATGTATAACGGAAAAAAATTCTTCTCTAAAAATGGTTTGGTCGATTTACTGAATGAAAATATGACTTCAGAAGCCCTCTATCCTATTATCCACATGAAAGATATGGATATTGAAGTGGTAATAACCCATACCCATCAGTATGGAGAAGAGTACTATTCATTTGTCAACGGTCAACATACCAGCCAAGGAGGCACACACCAATCAGCATTCAGAGAAACGGTATCTCGGGTAATCAAAGAATATTACAATAAAAATTTTGACTATGCCGATATACGTAGTGGTATAGTAGCAGCTGTGAGTATTAAAGTCGAAGAGCCTGTTTTTGAGTCGCAAACAAAGACCAAATTGGGATCTAAAGATATGGGACCAAATGGCCCTTCGGTACAAAAATTCATTGGCGATTTTATCAAAAAAGAGCTTGATAACTATTTACATAAAGATGCCGAAACGTCCGACGTGTTACTCAAAAAAATATTAGATTCTGAAAAAGAGCGTAAGGCGATAGCAGGGGTTACTAAATTAGCTCGTGAAAGGGCTAAAAAATCGAATTTGCACAACAAGAAATTACGAGATTGTAGAGTGCATTATAACGACTCGAAGGGTGATAATTTAGACGATAGTTGTATTTTTATAACCGAGGGTGACTCGGCGAGTGGTTCTATCACAAAAAGCCGAAATCCTAATCTACAAGCCGTATTTAGTTTGCGAGGTAAACCTTTAAATTGTTTTGGGCTTACCAAAAAGATTGTGTACGAGAATGAAGAATTTAATCTGTTACAAGCTGCCTTGAATATTGAAGATGGATTGGATGGATTACGCTACAATAAAGTGATTATAGCTACTGATGCCGATACCGATGGTATGCACATACGTTTATTGCTACTCACGTTTTTTCTTCAATTTTTTCCCGATTTAGTTAAGAAAAACCATGTATACATTCTGCAAACCCCACTTTTTAGGGTGCGGAACAAGAAAGAAACAATCTATTGTTACTCAGAAGAGGAGCGGATTACAGCAATCAACAGGCTAGGAATTAATCCCGAAATTACCCGATTCAAAGGGTTAGGTGAAATATCACCTGACGAGTTTCGTCATTTTATAGGTAAAGATATACGTCTCGATAAAGTAACGATGAAGAAAGAGGATCTTGTTAAAGATATGCTTAACTTTTATATGGGTAAAAATACACCCGAAAGACAAGTCTTTATAATAGACAATTTAGTGCTGATAGAGGACTGATTATTAAGCAACTAAAGTTTGTGGCGATCAATTTTTTTTGAATTAAAAGTAGTATTCTACCATAAAACGCATTGGACTGAAAATAGTATCGATCTGATCTGTCAGGTGAACAGGATATAGGCTTTGCTGGGGAGCAACCTGCCAGAAATAGGCTAACTGACTGGATAGGTAAAGGGGGACTAAAATCCCCCTCAAATTTGCAACCTTGATAAATTTGCCAACTGTTAGATCTAGTCTAAACTTTTACACTTCGTGTTTATAGAATCAATCGACAAACTGTTTTTGTATTTCATCTGTATGTGTGGCATCTAAAACTTCCATTTTGATGTTTTGTGCATCTTTTGCCAGTACCACTTGTGTTTTGTACTCCGCATGTTTAAACACCAACTCTTGACTTTCTAAAACCATAATGGCAAATTCGCCTTGAGCATTGGATAATGATTTTGGATTAGAACCTTGTATCGCAATACTTACTGCTTCTATCGGTTTATTATCTACTGCACTGACAATCGTGCCACTATGCAACCTTTCGGTCGTACTTTCTCCTCTTTTGGTTTCTTTTGACCTATATAGAAAGAAAGAAATTATAGTGAAAATAATAAGAACGATGGCTAATTTTGATTTCATAACATTATTCGTTTTTAGTATTACATATTATTTAATTCATGTTTTTCACGGTTTCTACCAACCGTACAAACTCTCGTCTATATCCATTAACATCTTCGCCCAAGGATGATTTTGCCAGACCCAGAACGCTATCAAATGTAGCATTTCCTTTGAAGTCAGACTCTTTCAGTAATTGAGTAAACATCGCCACTGCCGACGCAAATTTCAAATCCGAAGATACTGTATTTTTTCCATTATCAATAAGTGGAATCTCCAATTTTACGCTTCTAGCTCCATCGGGTTGCTTGTATCTCAATTTTATGGTAAGTAATTCGGGCGAATAGCTTACTATTGTTTGTTTCTTCTGGTTATCCAGTACTTGATATTTCAAATCGTCAACTTTACCTGCAAAGCTAGACTTTATACCTTGTGGTATCAACTCATACAGAGCCGTTACCGTATGTCCTGCACCCATCTCTCCAGCATCTTTGGTGTCGTCATTAAAATCTTCTTTGTTTAATAAACGGCTTTCGTACCCTATCAGTCGATAGGCTTGTACTTGCGAGGGATTAAACTCTAGTTGCAATTTTACATCTTTGGCTACTGTAAATAAAGTACCTCCAAACTCATTCACCAACACTCGGTTTGCTTCTTGCAAATTGTCAATATAAGCAGCGTTTCCGTTTCCTTTCTGAGCCAATATTTGCATTCTATCGTCCTTGTAATTACCCATTCCATACCCTAAGATAGATAGAAACACACCCGATTTGCGTTCTTCTTCGATCAAACTTTCAAGCCCTTCGTTACTTGATATACCAACATTAAAATCGCCATCAGTACACAGTATTATGCGATTGTTTCCATCCTTCACAAAGTTTCTCTTCGCTATTTTATAGGCTAATTGTATCCCAGCACCTCCAGCAGTAGACCCTCCTGCATTCAGTTTATCAAGAGCTTCTCGTATTTTTTGTTTATCACTGCCCGAGGTTGAAGGCAATACCTCGCCAGCACTTCCTGCATACACAACAATGGCTACTCGGTCTTTGTCTCGTAAATTATTTACCAATAAACTTAAAGATGATTTTACAAGGTCTAATCGTGTAGGTCCATCCATAGAACCTGAAACGTCAATCAAAAACACAAAATTACTTGCAGGTAGATTATCTTTAGCTATTTCTTTAGCCTTTACTCCTATTCGCACCAGACGATGGTCTGTAGCCCAAGGACATTCGCCGACTTCGGTGGTTATTTTGACTGGATCTTTATCGGTAGGCTGATTGTAGGTATAACTGAAATAATTAATAAACTCCTCGGTACGTATAGCATCTTTGGGTGGCTTTTGACCTTGATTCACAAAACGTCTAAAGTTGGTATATGATGCTGCATCAACATCTATCGACAGTGTAGATAGGGCTTCGGTGAGAGGAGATATAAAACGATTTTCTGCAAATTGTCCATAAGCTTCATCGTTCACAGCAATAGGACTAGGGGAATAATCTTTTGTACTTACTTGCCCCATCGCAGACATTTCTGCATTTATCATTGGGCTAGTATGATGTGTTTTGGCAGCATGTTTCATCATCCCTTGTGTAACCACAACTTCGTCCAATAGTCTATTGTCAGATTCCATCGTTACATCTATATTGTTTTTTGTAGCCTTAATTTCAACTGAATTATAGCCTATAAATGAAAATACTAACGTTTTACCCTTTTCTACTACAATACTATAATTTCCGTCAAGATCGGTTATCGTCCCACGAGTAGTCCCTTTTTCTGATACAGCTACACCTACCAGTTCTTCACCCATATCCTTATCTGTAACTTTTCCGATAATTGTTATTTGGGTTGTTTGTGCATAAGCATTTGTTATAATAAGCAATAGGCACATCAAAACACTGATTAATAAGAAATTGGTTTTAATTCTTTTCATGGCTTTAATTTTGTTTGATTACTACTCGTTTTTATTTGGTTTTCTCTATAGAGTAGATATTGCACAAAATTCCATAAACAGAATAAAGAGAAAATAAGATTGCATACGTTTATAAAATCATGTAGATTTGTTTTTTGCTATTTAGATGAACTGATTGATTGTGTAAGACACTCAATATCATCAATAATAAACATTAAAAAATACAATAAGCAATAAACTAGTTTGAAATTTTTTAGCTTAAATAAGAAAAAAACGGTTGAATATACAGACGAAGAGCTGATAGAGCAATTCCGAAAAACGGGTGATTCCGAGTTTTTTGGTCAACTCTACAATCGGTACATTCCCCTTATTTATGGTTTATGCTTAAAATATTTACAAGACGAAAACAAATCGCAAGATGCGGTTATGGAAATCTTCGAAATGTTATTGCCTAAAATTGCGAGCTACGAAATAAAAGTTTTTAAAACATGGTTGTACAGTGTAGTCAAGAATCATTGTTTCCTCTTAATAAAAAACAATAAACGTGAAATAATGGTCGATTTTGATGCTAATCATATGGAATCGGAGTCCGTTTTAGCTCTATTAAGCGAAGATGTAGATGAGGAACGTGAAAGTGCCTTAAATTATTGCATGACAAAATTATCCGAACCGCAACGCATCGCTATCAGCAAGTTTTTTTACGAAGAAATGTCTTATGCCGACATTGTAGAGGTAACAGGCTACGACCTTAAAAGCGTAAAAAGTTATATCCAGAATGGTAAACGTAATTTGAAATTGTGTATCGAAAGCAGATTAAATTTAGAGAATGAGATTTATTGATTACATAAAAGGTTTACGAAAAGGCAAAGAAGCTCACCGCATTGAATTGGATGCGATGAACGACCCCTTTTTAGCCGATGCTATCGAGGGTTATAACTCTGTTGCAGGAGATCATGCTCAAAGAATAGTACAAATGAAAGCCCATATTTTTGCTCGTACCACCTCTGGTAAAAAAACACATGGGGCTTGGAAGATTACAATTGCGGCATCTGTACTGATTGCCTCACTAGGTGGGTATTTTGCCTTGATGAATCATGAGTCAGCAATGTTAACAGCACAACAACAAGATAATACGTTTATAAATTTATATATACCCGAGGAATATATTATCAACAAAAGCCTTGAGCTTTCAGAGATTAAACAAAGCGATCCTTCTGGGGGAGTAGGTGCAACATCAATAGCTAATATCAGTAATCTGAATGAGGTAATAAAGCCTATCGAAAGGATGACAATTTATATTCCCGAGGCGTATGCCCAATTGCAGAAAGAGGAGATTAGCGAATTAGATCAACTTAAAGCTATCCCGAAACATACCAAACCAGAACCAGAATCTGTAATAACGAATATTGAATTGTATAACGATAATATGCTTGCTGCTAAAGTATCGTCACCCATCACTCTTGTAAGTAAAGAGGCAAATGGGGTAACCGATGTTAAAAAAAACAGATATATCACAGGCACAGTTATGGATGCAGACAATAATCCGATAACAGGAGCTACAATACGGGTAAAAGGTGGAAATACAGCAACTGTTACAGATATAGATGGGCATTATACATTACAAGTGGATGCAGATAAAAATGATCTTATTGCCAATTTTATAGGATTTGATTCAGTAGAAATACCCAACGCCAAAGATCACCAAGTAATAGCAATGAGCCAAAATAACGAAACGTTGAGCGAAGTGGTGGTAGTTAGCGGATATGGTACACAAAAAAGAAGTACCCACAAGTTAAGTAGTAAAAAAACACAGCCAGTTATAGGATACGATTCTTATTATAAATATCTAAAAGAGAATGCTGTAAAACCCGTACAGTCTGACTGTAAAAAGAATAAAGGCAAGGTGTCTCTTGAGTTTATTATCAACGCATTGGGACGACCTACGGATATTATGGTTACCAAAAGTTTTTGCACCGATTTTAATAACGAAGCCATACGTCTTATACAAAACGGTTGCGACTGGGTGTATACTACATCTCGTGTCAAAATAGATGTTGACTTTCAATAATTAACTATCTTTGTTGCTTATCCACTCTTTCGGCATAAAACAATGGCAAAAAAAAATTACTACGTAGTTTGGAATGGGGTTCGACCTGGAGTATACAGCTCGTGGGATGAATGTAAAAAGCAAATATCGGGCTACGATGGAGCGATATACAAATCGTTCAAAAACTTGGACGAAGCCAATGTTGCATTCAACGACAGTCCATGGCTGTATGTAGGCAAAAATGCAAAAGAAAATCCGAAGAAAAATTACCTCGACAACCCTGCCATTATCAAAGATAGTTTGGCTGTAGATGCTGCATGCAGTGGTAATCCTGGATTGTTAGAATACAGAGGGGTATATGTGCTTACGGGCGAGCAGATATTTATTCAAGGTACTTTTGAGCATGGTACAAACAACGTTGGCGAGTTTTTGGCACTGGTACACGGATTAGCACTTCTGAAACAAAAAAACTTATCTATTCCGCTCTATTCTGATAGTGTAAATGCGATAAAGTGGGTAAAAGAAAAAAAATGTAAAACCAAGCTCGATCGCATTCCCGAAAACGAGTCCCTATTCTATTTAATAGAACGAGCCGACAAATGGTTAAAAAATAATACCTATACTACACAAATCATAAAATGGGAAACCTCGGAATGGGGGGAAATACCTGCCGATTTTGGACGAAAATAATATCAAAGAAGCTCATAATTAGTAGAGTTAATGTTAGCCGTAATGTACCACAGACTATAATCAACATGCAAATCACTGCACCTATTCTTATTTAAAATAATTATAAATAATCATGTTTTCTCACAAGAAATAAGCATCTTTGTAACTTACAAATATTGATGTGATAAAA
>JBDLTH010000130.1:0-15654 GCA_039799165.1 Bacteroidota bacterium | reverse complement strand
ACTTTATATATTATTGCATTGCTTATTTATTTTTCAATCTTTACATACAAAATCCTGTCTTACTTGATAAAGTAAAAGTAGAAATAAAAAAAGTATGTAAAAGAAAACTTGTTCATTGTCTTTGTTTTCACGTTAAAGATTTGACAAAAGTAATATTTTTTTAATAAACACAATTATATTGCACATTTTTTTTCGATTATTTTTTCGTCTTATATTTACAGTTTTGGTGCTCTAAAATATAGCTGAAAATAATTGAGTATATTTGCGACATATTTTAGGTGAAAAAAAGATGAAAATAGGTAATATAGAATTCCCCAAATATCCTGTGTTTTTAGCTCCGATGGAAGATGTTACGGATATTAATTTCCGTATTCTTTGCAAAGAGTTTGGCGTAGATATGGTATATACAGAGTTTGTGTCGAGTGATGCACTCATAAGGCACGTAAATAAAACGAAGCAAAAATTACAGCTAGCCGATGCCGAAAGACCCATTGGTATCCAGATTTATGGACGAGAGGTGGACGCAATGGTAGAAGCAGCTAAAATTTGCGAAGAAGCCAATCCCAATGTTATTGATATTAATTTTGGATGCCCCGTAAAGAAAGTAGCGGGTAAGGGTGCTGGATCGGGTATGATGCGTACACCCGACTTGATGGTCGACATAACACGTGCGGTAGTAGATGCTGTAAAGTTGCCCGTAACAGTCAAAACTCGTTTAGGCTGGGATTGTGATTCCAAAATAATTGTAGATTTGGCAGAAGAGCTTCAAGATACAGGCATACAAGCATTAACCATACATGGGCGTACACGTAGCCAATTGTATAAAGGCGATGCCGACTGGTCATTGATTGGCGAGGTGAAAAATAATCAACGTATGCGTATCCCTATTATTGGGAATGGCGATGTTACCACACCACAAGAGTGTAAGCAACGTTTTGACCAAACGGGTGTGGATGCTGTGATGATAGGGCGAGGTGCGATTGGTAATCCTTGGATATTTAAAGAAGTCAAACATTACCTCGAAACAGGTGAGGAGCTAGCTCGCGAAAAATTTAGCTGGTATTTGGATATTTTGAAAAAATATATTCTTACCAATGTTGCACACTCGGGCGAGCGTGGTGGTATCATACACAGTCGCAGACATATTGCAGTAAGTTCGATATTCAGAGCGATACCCGATTTCAAAAAAACACGTGTGGCTATGTTACAGGCATTAACTGTAGCAGACTTGTTTGCGATAATGGACTCTATTGAAACAGAATATGAAGTTTGATAGAGTCGATTGGTTTTGTATATTTATAGCGTGTAATTAATGTGAGTTTTTTAAATTAATATGTAATATTCAAATGAAAGTATCAGTAAAAGTTGTATTTGTTGTGCTGTTGTCATTCGTTTCGTGCCAATGCATTATTGCACAAGACAAAAAATCGATCGGGGGAAATGGCACAATTGTCGAAAAATCTATTCCAATAGAGGATTACACAAATATCCATTTTGATGCTAATGCAGACTTAATTTATGAGTTGCGATCCGATACCGCATCTTCAATAAAATTAGAGGTTGACGAAAACTTACTTCCTTTTATCGAGGTGATTGTAAAAAAGAAGAAACTGCAAATAAAAACTGTAGGTACTATTCGACCTACAAAATTTGTGATCTATACCAATTCTCGCATCATTGAGGATATTGATATGGTGGGTGCAGGTAATGTGTTTATCCCTAAACATCTGAACACGAAAAATCTTAATGTTGAGTTAGAAGGCTTTGGTACTTTCAAAGCAAATGACTTGTTGGCTAAATCAATTTCTATTGATGTTTCGGGGGCAGGAAGTGCTTCATTGAAAGGCATTACCCAGTCGTTAAGCCTTGAGATAGACAAAAAAGCAAGTGGCTCTATCAATTGCGAAGAATTGCAAGCCGAATCTGTAAATTGTGATATTCACGGATCAGGTAATATGATTGTGAATGCCTCCAATAGCCTTAATGTAAAAATTGATGGCAGTGGTAACGTCCTGTACAAAGGATCTCCAAGAACTTTTTCGCACAAACTAAAAGGTACTGGTAGTGTAAAGCAAGTACCTGTGGAAGCAAAATAAAAAGCTGACTTCAACAATATAAAAGGAAAGGAACTATCGATATCGATAGTTCCTTTTTTGAATGGGGTGCCAGATACTTGTTTCACAACAAATATTTGACCGTAATAATTGAGTTTATTTCTGCTCTTTGTTCCAGTAATTTGTCTATACATATGGTTTTGTTTGATGGGCAATAGATTGTAAGATTGAATAGTTCTCTGTCCCAACTATTGCCTCTATTATAGAGATGCGGCTTTATGACAATACCACTTCGCGATTCTATGATCTGTATTTTAGCACTTTGAGCTTTCTGTTCTGCTGCTTCCATTTGACTGTCAAAAGCTATTTTCTGTATTTGCATTTCCACCTGTTTGTAGCTGCTATCTTGTATTACCTCTATTTCGGGTAGTATAAACCACGATTTAGTAGAGCCGTTTATCAGGTACAAATCAGAGTTAGCTATCTGCTCGGCAAATCGGTACTCATCGCTAAGTCGAATACGAATGGTATCGGATTGAATGTTTGGGATGAAACGTTCTTCCGTTATAGCTCTGTGTTTGTAGTTCTTCGATATTTTTATGCCTGTCGTAGCTAGGTAGCCACAAGTTGCTAACCAAAGGATAAATGCAAGACCTAGCATGACGAAATTCTTTACCGAGAATTTGGTCATACATGCAATTGCCAGAAGAAAAGCCGCAAATGCAGGTATAAGCCATAGCAACCAGATCGATACCATGACATTGGTGGTATATACCCCATTACTTTCGAGGATGTCTTTGACTGATGGCATGTCGAATATTGATGAAAAAAACAAAGCCGATAAAGCAGAGAGTGTGATTGATAAGCCAATGAGTGAAAAAATAATAGCCCCAACTGTTTTTAGTAGCGATTTGATGGTGCGTCCCAACTTTCGTCCCCTAATCTCTTTAGGTTTGATATTCCCCGTTTCAATATCTTCTATCGACGTTTTCTGACCAGACATAGACAGCTTTTGTTTGAATGTTTTTGCAGCAGGCATGGCTAGCCACAATACAAAATAAGACATAAATATGGTGGCACTAAGCCTATCTGATATGGGTGCGGTTAACATCATACTCACAAAATACGCGATGCGTATGATAACGGGATCAACCCTAAAGTATTGCCCCAACCCACTACATACCCCACCCAAAACAGCATTAGACGTATCTCTAAATATTCGCTTTTTAGTATTGTCTTTTGTTTTGTATTCCTCCACATATTCGGGTGCTAACTGTGTCTGCACATCATCAAAATCAATCGGGTTTCCCATAATCTGGATAATGTCTTGAGCATCTGTCAAAGTGATGATATAAGCTGGTGATTCTGCTTTTAGTTGCAAAAGTTCGCTCATCCTCGATTCAATGTCATTGATAATCTCCAAGCCATCCTCTTTGTTCTTGAAATGATTTTTTAAGCTGTTGAGATATGACTCTAGCAACTGGTAAGCATCTGTCTCTAGCATAAAGGTAAATCCACCAATAGCTACTTTTATTGTTTCCTTCATAGTTTTACTTCTTTATACACATTTTTATGTCTAATACGGTCTATTGTATTTACCAGATCAGTCCAAGCACCATCCAGTTCAGCCAATACCGCTTTACCCTTGTCTGTGATTGAATAATACTTCCGAGGTGGTCCTTGAGTCGATTCTTCCCACCTGTACGCTAGCAAACCTTGGTTCTTTTGGCGAGTAAGCAAGGGGTATAGTGTGCCTTCAACAACAATCATTTCGGAGGCTTTCAGCTCGCTTATTATTACCGAAGCATATGCGTCGCCTTCTGATAATATGCTCAAGATGCAGTATTCGAGAATCCCTTTCCTCATCTGAGCCTTTATATTGTCTACATTAATTGGTTCCATCATTTTATTTTTTAAACTCACTGTTTGTATATATGCGGATGTTATCAGCTGTTACAGGTTCACCTCTCATTTCTAGTTTTTGTATTACCGTTTTGGCCTCTGGCATAACAATCCACAGCACGATGTAAGCAACGAAGGCAGAGCCGTATCCAAACAATAATACAACAAACAACACGCGTATAAGTGTTTCGTCAATATTCAGATAAGAAGCCAGTCCACTACATACACCTGCTATCTTTTTGTCATCTGCGTTGCGATATAATTTTTTTTCAGTTTTCATTTTCGATTCTGTTTGAGTTGTTGTATTAGTATCTATTTCTCCTAAGCAGCTTATTGCATAATCTACTGATTGCAGATTTACTACCTGATTGGGGTATTTAATATCTTTTTGAAAAAGTTCTGCCACACGATTTTCTACATCTTCCATTATCTCGGCTCTATCCTCTTTGTTGGGTAGTGAAGCTTCAAAGGCGGACAGATAGGTTTTGAGCTTTATATAGGCGTCATCTTCTATTGTAAAATTGACACCTCCAATATTCACTTCGATAACTTTTTTCATAATTTCTTTATTTAGTATTCTATACAATGATTTATGTTATGCAAATATATATATTAAATATGGTACTTTGCAATACATAATACCTGTTATAAGATTTCAAGTGTTGCTCGTCGTGTTTTAAAAACCTGTATAACATCGGTTTGTGTATCAGGGAGATTGTTGTGTTTAAATTTTATTAACTTTTAGATGCGAAAAAGGGTTGAGGAAAGCCTCAACCCTTTGATCTATTTGGTGCGTATTGTATATTTATTTACATTCTGTCTGGAACATCTATGCCTAGCAACTGCATTCCCGATTTAATTATGCGTGCAATAGTTTCTGAAAGGGCAAGACGTACATTACGAATGCCTTCATTGCCTTCTTTCAATATCGGATAATCATGATAAAACTGGTTGTACTCTTTCACCAGTTCGTACGTATAATTGGCTATAAGAGCAGGATTGTACTCGTTTCCAGCTTGTTTTATAGTAGATGCAAACTCGGCAGCCAGTTGTATAAGAGCTTTCTCTTTATCGCTAAGAGGGGTGTCTGCTGCAAATGAACTTGATAAAGCGATGTTCATACTTTCAGCTTTTCTTAGCACCGATTGTATACGTGCATATGTATATTGAATAAATGGTCCTGTGTTACCATTAAAATCAATAGATTCCTTTGGGTTGAAGACCATGTTTTTTTTAGGGTCTACCTTCAATATAAAATATTTTAATGCCCCAAGACCAACAGTACGTGCTATTTGTGTGGCTTCGACTTCGCTACAATTATCTAGCTTACCTAGTTCGGCTGAGGTTTCACGTGCGGTGTTTATCATTTCTGATACCAAGTCATCCGCATCCACCACCGTTCCTTCTCGAGATTTCATTTTGCCCTCGGGCAATTCTACCATTCCGTACGAATAGTGAGTGAGGTCTTTACCAAATTCAAAGCCAAGTTTATCTAACAATATAGCAAGTACTTGAAAATGGTAGTTTTGTTCATTACCTACCACATATATCATTTTGTCTATAGGGTAGTCATCATAACGGAGTTTTGCTGTCCCAATATCTTGCGTCATGTACACAGATGTACCATCACCTCTGAGCAACAGTTTTTGGTCAAGCCCTTCGTTTGTTAGGTCAGCCCATACCGATTGGTCTTCTTTCTGATAAAAAACCCCTTTGGCTAGTCCCTCCAATACTTTTTCTTTGCCATCAAGATAGGTTTGAGAC
This sequence comes from Bacteroidota bacterium, assembly GCA_039799165.1. Lineage (GTDB taxonomy): Bacteria > Bacteroidota > Bacteroidia > Bacteroidales > Dysgonomonadaceae > Dysgonomonas_A. The sequence continues at coordinate 9,934 of JBDLTH010000130.1, read as the reverse complement.
TCGTAATATATTTTGTCAAAATCTACCCCCAACACACTGTATGTTTCTTCAAAGCCAGCATATACCCAACTGTTCATCATTTCCCACAGTTGCACGGTTGCTACGTCTCCCATTTCCCACAGGCGGAGCATTTCACGAGCTTCGTTCATCACGGATGAGTTTGCCTCGGCTTCTTCTTTCGATAATCCGTCAGCCAGTAATTGGGCTAACTCGGCTTTGTAGTTTTTGTCAAACAACACGTAATAATCACCTACCAGGTGATCGCCTTTTTTACCTGTTGATGCAGGGGTTTCTCCATTTCCCCATTTTTTCCAAGCCAACATCGACTTACAAATGTGTATCCCTCTATCGTTGACAATATTTGTTTTTACCACTCTATTGCCATTTGCTTTGAGTACCTCACCCAACGAGAATCCCAACAGGTTGTTGCGGATATGCCCAAGGTGAAGGGGCTTGTTGGTATTAGGAGATGAATACTCGATCATCACCAATGGAGACTGATCGGTTGCATTTTGTATGCCGTAGTGTGGTGTAGCATGTATATTAGATAGCAAAGAGAGCCAAGATGATGCTGTAACCTCAAGATTGAGAAAGCCTTTTACTACGTTGAAAACCTCTATTTCGGGTTGATTTAGTTTGAGCCATTCACCTATTTCTTGAGCTGTTTGCTCAGGATTTTTCTTCGAAATTTTAAGAAAAGGGAATGTAACTAAGGTTAAGTGTCCTTGAAACTCTTTGCGTGTTTTTTGTAGTTGAACTAATGTACTGTCTATGTCTGTGCTATATAAATTTTTGATAGCTGATACAATACTTGATTGGAGTGATTGTTCTATTTTCATCCTTACTAAATTCGTCTTTGATATTCAAACTTGCGAAGTTACAAAAAAAAGGTTTGAAAGAATGTTTAAAATGGCTATCCACAACAAAAAAAGCAGAAAAAAGTAATCCTTCCTCTGCCTTGATTTCTTAAAACTTGATTTTTACAAATCGGCTAGCTCAGATCCGGCTTTAAATTTCACTGCTTTCTTTGCTTTTATTTCGATTGTTTCTTTTGTACGTGGATTAATTCCTTTTCTAGCAGCTTTTTCTGTTACCGAAAATGTACCAAAGCCAACAAGAGCTATTTTTCCACCTTTTTTTAGTTCTTCACCTACGCTCTCTATAAAGGCATCTAATGCTTTTTTTGAATCTGTTTTGCTTAGTCCAGCTTTTTCTGAAATAGCATTGATTAGTTCTGTTTTATTCATAATAACGCAATTAAAAAATTAATTAATAATCTTATAGGTTGTTTTCTCTTTTGTAAAATCTATCTTATATTCAACTCCAAATATAGATTATTGTTCACTAACTATCAAAAAAAAAGCCAAAAAACATTGACTCTAAGGTGATTTAATGTAAAATAAATCCAAACTAGATCGAATTGATTAATGAAACGAAAAATATAAGTACTTTTGTGTAAAACTAGATCGTATTATATTTATGAGTAAAGATGGAAGAACGTTATTCGGGTCTGTGCCACCAATTACGCTAAATCTTATAATAATAACAGTCATTTGTTGGTTAGCACAATTTTTATTTCAGGACAAGGGGATATATTTGTCTCAATTGTTCGGGCTACATTATTTCAAGTCCGAAGCTTTTTACCCACACCAGATTATTAGTTACATGTTTATGCACGATACGTCAAGCATTATGCATGTATTCTTTAATATGTTTGCTGTTTTTATGTTTGGTCGCACACTCGAGACTGTGTGGGGGCCAAAACGTTTTCTTTTCTATTATGTTGCAACCGCTATTGGAGCTGCATTGACCAGCCTTCTGGTTGCCTATCTGCGAATTAATTCTGCAGAAAGTGGCATGACACCTGAAATGATTAGTGAGGTCTACAAAAATGGCTTAGGGATACTTAACACAGGTAAAAATTATGCTGATCCATTGCTAGGAGAACTTAATCTGTTGCTCAATCAATGTACTGTAGGTGCATCGGGGGCTGTATTTGGAATATTATTAGCATTTGGAATGATTTTTCCTGATACCAAGCTAGTTATTATTCCTATCCCTGTACCCATAAAGGCAAAATACCTAGTTATATTCTACGGTTTGGGAGAATTGCTACTGGGCATATGGGACAGACCAGGAGATAATGTTGCACATTTTGCACATTTCGGAGGATTGTTCTTTGGTCTCATCATCATGTTGTATTGGAGAAAAAAGAATAAGGAACATGGTCGCTTCTATTAAGTCTCTATTCAGTACACTTAAGGATAAAAGTATATTGGCAAAATTAATTCTTGTCAATATTCTTGTTTTCTTGGTGTTGGGGTCGATAAAAGCAATTGAACGTCTTCTTCAGCTTCAGTTTCCCAATTTTGATGAGTACCTCGAAGTATCCTCGAACGTGTTGCTTGTTGCAAAATATTTTTGGACCCTGTTTACCTACATGTTTGTTCATCACGATATTTTACATTTAGTCTTCAATATGCTGATGCTTTATTGGTTTGGTAAGATATTCTTGATGTTTTTCACATCCAAAAACATGTTGGCACTCTATATACTAGGAGGTTTAACGGGAGCTTTTTTCTATATATTAGCATTCAATACAGTTCCGTATTTTATGATACAGGGCGATGCACATATGATAGGGGCATCAGCATCAGTAATGGCAATTATATTTGGTGTAGCCTTCTACAATAAAAATCTTGAGGTAAGCATGCTCTTTTTTGGACAAGTGAAAATAGTATACATTGCACTTGGTATGTTTATACTCGACTTTATAGCACTAGGTAGAGGCAGTAATCTGGGTGGTCATGTTGCACATATAGGAGGGGCTGCGTTAGGATACCTATTCGCCACTCAATATTTGAGAGGCAAGGATATAACCAAGTGGTTTAACTCGATATTGGATACATTCGTAAATTTATTTACACCAAAAGCCAAAATGAGAGTTACGTATACCAATACAAATAATAAAGAAAGCGATGCTAATTATAATAGCCGAAAACATAATCAGATAGAAGAGATTGATTGCATACTAGACAAAATAAAGAAGTCGGGCTATGCCAGTCTGAGTGATACTGAAAAAAAACGATTATTTGATGCAAGTAGAAAGTAAGAGAATATTTAGCTATATAAAACGGACATTCAAGTCTATCTTTTTAGGCATAAATGTTTTTATGTTTATGCTCCTTTTGTCGTCATTCTTAGCTTGGAGTATATCGCCTTTGCGTACAACTCTATTTGCTTATTTGGGTTTAGGCTTTCCATTTATTCTCACAGGAATGGTACTACTCACTGTTTTTTGGGGAGTGCTTCTCAACTGGAAAATGGTATTAATCAACATCGTTATGATGCTTGTTTGTTATAAGCCTATTTTAGTCTATGTACCATTGCATTTTAAAACCACAACTATACCAGAAGGTTCACTCAAGGTGTTGTCGTATAATGTGCGAGGTTTTGATTGGGAAATGGACAAGAAGTGGGATGATGATAGACCAATTATCGATTATATCATTTCAGTAGATGCTGATATTATTTGTATGCAAGAGTACATGGCATCTACCGACGATAGATATGCGAGTTCGAAGAATTTACAAAAAGCATTAAAGAAGTATCCATATTATTCGGTTACCCCCTTGCGTTCTATAAAGGGAGGGTATGAATATGGGCTGGCGTGTTTTTCGAAATATCCGATCAAAACGATTTTTGAAATACCAGTAACTTCCGAGACCAATGGGTCGGCATTGTACAAAATAGATGTCAATGGAAAGGTGATTACTGTTATCAATAACCATTTTGAATCGAATAGGCTAACTTACGAAGACAAAAAAATGTACAAAGCCTTCTTGAAAGATCAAAGAGGTAGGGGACCTAACTTGAACGATGTAACGCTTAATATTGCACAGCGTCTCGGTACAGCTTACAAACGCCGAGCTCCTCAGATCGATCTGGTAGCCAAGTACATTAAAGAGCAAAAAACGGATGCGACAGTCGTATGTGGCGATTTTAATGATACGCCCATATCTTATTCGTATAATACAATATCAGAGACGCTTTCGGATTCTTATGCCGAGACCGCTTTTGGTCCCGGGATAACCTATAACGAAAATCTATTTTTATTTCGTATCGATTATATCTTTCATTCAAAAAACATGAAAGCCTATAATTGTACGGTAGACAAGGTTAAATATTCAGACCATTATCCGGTTTGGACGTATTTACATTTACAATAAATATGTATAAAATAAGTAAACAATTTTCTTTTTCAGCATCACATGTCCTTGATGGTTTGCCAACAGAGCATCCATGTTCTCGATTGCATGGGCATAATTATGTGTTAACTGTATTTCTAAAATCTGAGACACTCGACGAAAAAGGTTTTGTGAAAGATTACAGAGAATTGAGCGTTATCAAGGATTATATAGATAACAAATTAGACCATCGACATCTTAATGATGTTTTCGATATTAATCCGACTGCCGAGAATATAGCTAAAGAACTTTTTACGGCATTCGAAAAAATAATACCACAGCTATACGCTGTTGAAGTTTCCGAAACCCCTAAAACCTCAGCCAGATATGAAGTTGAACGTTAACGAGATATTTTACTCACTACAAGGAGAGGGAGGTAGAGTAGGCGAACCTTCCGTATTTATAAGACTTACAAAGTGTAATTTAGCTTGTGATTTTTGTGATACAGACTTTGCCGAAGGGGATGACATGACACTTGACGAGATTCTGAGAACCATATCTGCATACCCTACTCGGTGGATTATTTGGACGGGGGGGGAGCCAACGATACAATTGAGGGATGACCATCTCCAATTTTTTAGAGCGAAAGGCTATAAACAGGCAATCGAAACCAACGGTACAAGACCGGTACCGTCATTGATCGATTATATTACATGCAGTCCCAAACTCAATTATACAAAGATAAAACAACTAATTCCAGCAGTGGACGAGATACGTATTCCCCTGAAAGTAGGTGATGTTTTGCCCGATATTGTGGGATTTCCTGTTGCTAAAAAATATTTTGTCAGTCCTATTTTTGATGATGATAAGATCAATATCGAAAATGTTAAGTACTGTATCGATTTAGTGAAAGAAAATCCTCAATGGACATTGAGTCTGCAGGTTCATAAACTGATTGGTATAGAATGAATAAATTTGAGCTTCATATTTTGGGATGTGGTTCGGCATTACCTACCATGCAACATGCCCCTACCTCGCAGGTATTGAATATTAGAGAAAAACTGTTTATGATAGACTGTGGCGAAGGCACACAGTTGCAGTTTCGTAGGGCACGTTTGCGTTTTGGTCGGTTGAACCGTATCTTCATATCACATCTCCATGGCGATCATTGTTTTGGATTGATCGGATTAATATCTACATTGGCTTTGCTTGGGCGAACTGGCGATTTGGTGATTCATGCGGTTGCCGAATTAGAAACGATTCTGAGACCACAACTCAATTATTTTTGTCGAGATTTAGCTTTTAATGTAATTATCGAACCGTTTGATGCAAGTAAAAATCAGTTAATATATTCCGATCGTTCGATCAAAGTATCTACCATCCCTCTTGATCATCGAGTGGCTTGTGCAGGTTTTCTGTTCGAAGAAACGCCAAATGACTTACATCTCGATGGGGCTGCTATTAAGTTTTTTAATGTACCCATTAAGCAATTAGCAGCTATAAAACAAGGTGCCGATTGTGTGCTTGATGATGGAACGGTTATTGCCAACCATCGATTGACTAAACCTGCCGATCCTGTACGTAAATATGCGTATTGTTCAGATACTGCTTATAATGAACGTATTGTACCTGTTGTGCAAGGGGTAGATCTTTTGTATCATGAGGCAACTTTTCTCGAAGAAGATAAGGGACGAGCTAAAGAAACTAGGCATTCTACCGCTGCTCAAGCTGCTCGAATTGCCCAATTGGCTGGGGTGAAAAATTTGATGTTAGGACATTACTCGTCTCGTTATACAGAATCCGAACTATTCAAAAAAGAGGCGAAAGAGGTATTCGAACATGTAGTATTGGCTAATGAACTACTTGTACATGAGATATAAATTACAATCAAACTAAGCATTTGTAAAAGTATAGAGGTGTAATCTTTTTTTAATAGACTACACCTTTTTTGTTTTCATCTACTTTTACTAGCCACCCTTTCAGCAAGTTTATTGCATTTTGTTATTGCAACATTGATTCATTTGCGTTATCTTTGCCTTATTACGTGAACAAAACAATATGCGATGAATGCAGAGTACATATTGAAACAGCATAATTTAAAAAACACGGGATGCCGAAAGCATATTATCAACGAGTTGATTAAAAGTGAGGCTGCCTTGTCCGAAAGCAATATAAAAGATGTACTACCCGATCTGTTTGATCGAGTAACTTTTTATCGCTCGCTAAAAACATTGGAAGAAAACAATATTATTCATAAGGTCGTTTTACACGATGCAACTGTAAAGTATGCGTTGAATAAAGACTTGCTAACACAAAACGAGCATGCTCACTTTCATTGTGTAACATGCCATGATGTATTATGTATTGATGCAGCAATATCTGCTACAGCCGTTGATTTACCGAATGGGTTTTTATTAAGTTCTACACAAGTATTACTTGAAGGCACTTGCCCTAATTGCAAAATAGACGATTGAGTTTGTTGCTCATCGTATTTATTGTTGCGAGTCATTGATTACCTGAATGTGTGTAAAAATAAGGTTTTAATAAAATGAGATATATATTAATTGTGATTCTTTATATCACAGGTATTTGTAGTGCAAAAGCACAAAATACACATTCACTGTTTGGTGAAGTGCGAGATAAACACACAGACGAACTGATACCAGGGGCTTTGGTGTCTATCAAGCCAATGAACATCAATCTACAAACAGATGAAGAAGGGCATTTTCATCTTATCAATTTAGTCAGCAGAGAATATGTGATTTCGGTTAGTATGTTAGGGTACACAACACTACATGAGCACGTTGAATTGAAGGGCAAGACCCATTTGGTTTTTTTATTGGATAATAGCGATGTCGATTTACAAGAAATTACTGTTACGTTAGATGATAGGCAAGGTTTACATAAAAAATCGACAAATATATCATACAAACAATCGGGTATTATTGATATTGCGTCGCCCAATTTTACAAAAGTGTTGACCTCTATAGCAGGTATTAATTCTATGGATATTGGGTCAGGTATCTCCAAACCCATTATACGAGGTTTGGGCTTCAATAGAATAGCAGTCATCGATAGAGGTATTATCCAGCAAAACCAGCAATGGGGAGCAGATCACGGAATCGAAATCAATCAGTTTGATATTGATAATGTAATTGTGCATAAAGGACCTAGGTCATTAGAGTTTGGTTCAGACGCAATGGCAGGTGCAATCGAAATATCGGCAGATAAACCCGAGGGCAAAAATAAATATGCTGGCGAGCTTGTGTTGTACGGAGCATCTAATAACGACATGGCTGGATTTGCCTTTAAAAATGAGTTGAAACACAATAAATGGTATTTGAATCTAGTGGCAAATGTACAGAGCTATGGAGACTACCGTGTACCTGCTGACGAGTTTACATACCTGTCTTACGTATTTCCGATATACAACCGACGCTTAAAGAACACAGCTGGACGAGAGAATAATTTTGCAGGAACAGTGCGATATGATTCTCATAATTTCTTTACATCGTTTAATATAAGCAACAATTATCAAAAGGCTGGATTTTTTCCTGGAGCTCATGGTATACCCGATCTCTCCGCTATGCAACCCGATGATAGCAGTCGAAATGTTGATTTACCATATAGTACAGCCAATCATTTTAGAATAATAAATAACACTCAATTCAAGTTGCCCATTGGTCGTTTACTTATCAATAGTGGCTATCAAGAAAACCATAGACAAGAAAACTCATACTTTCATAGCCATTATCCCGATCAGCAGGAACCTGTTGATGATCCAAATTTAGAGTTAGATTTCCGTCTCAAAACGTCCTCTGTCAATGCTCATTTGTATATGGGCGAGGCTGCAAATTGGCAAAAGACAGTGGGCGTTAGCAGTGAGATTCAGCAAAATAGAATAGCAGGATATGGATTCCTTATGCCTCGTTTCGAGCAGTTTGCATACGGTCTGTATAGCATTCACACATTCCCTATAAATACCCAATGGGAATTTACTGGAGGCATGCGATACGATATTGCGAAAACAGATATAACAGGATTCTATGATTCTGTATTAGCAGATTATCTGCTAAAGCAAGGTTATTCGCCTAGCGAAGTAGCCATCAATGCACAACGAGCCTATGACATTACCCGCAACTTTGGCAGTTTCTCGGGTTCGGTTGGTGTTAATTATCGTCCTTACAACAATAACAGTAGATGGAAAGCGACTCTGGGTAAGAGTTTTCGATTTCCTACAGCTAATGAGCTTTCATCTAACGGCATACATCACGGAGCATTTAGACACGAAGAAGGTAATCCGAATTTAGATCCAGAAGAAGGGTATACGCTGGATATTGACTATGCGTTCGTGAAAAATGATTTCAGATTAGAAGCTTCACCCTTCCTCACCTATTTTTCTAATTATATTTACCTCAATCCACAGGCAGAGTTTTCGATTCTCCCAGGTGGAGGTCAAAAATATAAATATATGCAAGCCGAAGCACGCTTTGCAGGTGCAGAGTATACCCTTAATTGGGATTTTTGGCAATACAATAGGGCAAAATTATCCTATTTATCCAAAGGAAGTTATGTCTATAATCACAATATTACAACGGGATACCCTTTGCCCTTTACCCCCCCTTTGGTATTGAGTAACGAGCTGGCTTACTCTAAATCGACACCGTTCCAGCCCATTCGGTTTTATCGTTTTGTTGTGGAACATAAATATTATGCAAAACAAAGCCGAATAATTCAGAATGAAGAAACGACACCACAAACCAGCCTGTTTAACCTGTCGGCAGGCGTAGATTATAAATGGAACAAATTTTTGATTCAATTAAACTTACAGGTTCAGAACTTGTTTGATACACAGTATATGAATCATTTGAGCTTTTACCGAAAGCTCAATATGCTCGAGCCTGGACGTAATATCCAATTGTTTGTTCGTATTCCGTTTAATAAATAAAACCAGATTAATTAACTAGACATAAACCAATTTTATTTTATGAAAAAAAATCGCATCCATTTTACTTGTTTGCTTGCCATAGCTGTTTTTATATTGTCATCGTGTAGCAGTGATGACGATAAGGACACCACAAAGCCCCTTATCGAGAATGTGGAACCACATGATGGGGACACGCTAAAAATAGGCGGGAAAATCCATTTTGAGGCAAACCTGTCCGACAACGACCTGTTGGCTTCGTATGCTATTGATATACATGATGCCACGGGACATACCCACACCAAGTCTACCTCGGCTATTATAGATAGTGTACATTTCTCGTTCAAAAAGATATGGACTGATGTTGCAGGTAAGAAAAATGTAACTGTGCATCACCACGAAATAGAGATACCAGTGGTCGATGGTGCAGGCAAACCCATCAAAGAGGGTAAATACCATTTTATAATACAATGTTTAGATCAGTCGGGGAATCAGGCTACGCTTTCACGTAATGTAGTACTGTCTCACCAAGGTGGCGACATCGATCATTGATTATACAACCCAGCTAAGAACAATAAAGCTCTTTGAAAAAATCAAAGAGCTTTATTGTTCTATAACTGCAAATTAATCGAAGTTTTCGGTAATAGTTCCTCCCCATTCTGTACCAACAGAAATATTTCCAAGATTTACATCTTTTGTAAATAGTCGCCCCTTAATAACGTATTAATCAACATATATTCAATATATTATCTTGTAAAATACTTGTATAAATCTGCAAGAATATGTATCTTTAGGTATCATTTCTTGCAGATTTATTATGTTG
>JBDLTH010000129.1:0-5219 GCA_039799165.1 Bacteroidota bacterium | reverse complement strand
GTACGTCGATATTCACTCCAAGCCTCTAACCCTTGTGTAAACAGAGCTATATATTTCTGATTCAGCACATTTTCTTTACTTACTGCTGGTAGTTTATCCAGATAACCTAGCTTGTCGGCAGAGCTTACACCCCATTTATCGAGCGATGCTTCTACCCCAGCTCTGTATTCGCCTTCACTCCAACCCTTGTGCTCGGAGATTAAAAACAATACTTCGGAATATTCCATCAGTACTTCGCCAAAATTGGCAGCATTTACAACACTGCCAGGCAGAGATACATCATCTACTTTAAAATTACCAGCTACATCTTTATCCAATCCATAAGGCAAGCCCACATACAGCCCTTGCTTGTTAGGTAATGCAAAAATTGGTAGACGAGGGTCTACCGCATTTACTGTACCTAAAGTGCCTTGCAACAGATTGACAAAGATATGCGAAACCGCATAATCTTTTCGATTTTGGGTTACCGTAGCACGATACAAAGGTGCTTCATTAGGTGCTGTATTAGAGTAGTTGAATACAGCATTATCTGCGTTAGATACAAATACACCTTTAGCCAAAGCATCTTCAAAATGTTGTACATACACGACATTGTTTTTTGCCTTTAGGTGCATTGCAATACGTAGACGAAATGAGTTGGCAAACTTAGCCCATTTTTCGTTATTGCCTGCATAAATAATATCACCTATCGGAAAGGTAGATTCTGTTTTATACTTAATCAACGTATCTCCAGCAGCCTGCAATTCGTTCAATATATCTACATATATTTTTTCTTGTGGTGCATACCTTGGTATCAAATTTTGCGGTGCTTGCTGCAATGCTTCAAAATCGGTATCCGTTTTGCCATACGACTGGTAAGGCACATCGCCCAAAACATCGGTAAGTGCATAAAAAGCATATGCTTTAAGTATTCGACTAACTGCTATTTGGGTAGCATTTCTACCCATATTTTCCAACACCACCTTGTCTTTAGTAGCAGCATTGGTATTTAGTTTTATTACCTCTTCTAAGTTATTTAATGTCTGATATAAGTTGCCCCAATAGCCATTGTCTTTAAAGCCTTGCAGACTATAACGAGACCCATCGGTATACGTATTTTTACTGTAATACTGCACAAAAAGCATCGACCCATCTAAGGATGCCCCCTGCGAACGAAGGTTGCCTACCAATTGTTTTTGAGCAGCGGTAATTAATGCCTTTGTAGGTACTTCGGATGGACGATTGGGATCTTCATTAATACCATCAACACAAGCCGAGAATAAAAAAACAGAAGCTAGAATGAAGGATAAATATAATGGAAAACGTTTCATATGTTTCTTTTTTTTAATTAACTTATCAGGAGCTTAAAATTTGAGACCAAGGTTAAAACCAAAGGTTAGCGGTGTAGGCATATTACCACCCTCTATTCCCTGTACGTTTCCACCACTATTGGTTAGTTCAGGCTCTATATACTTACTGGCACTGTATATATTCCACAAATTGCGTGCATAGAAAGTAAGATTAATTCGTTCTAATTTATATTTAGGCAAAGCAAATGAGTAGCCCAAGGTTAGTTCTCTAAGTTTTACAAAACTAGCATCAAATATGTCAAAAGCATCAGGTCCATCATAATGATTACGTGCCCATTTTTGTGCCGATATATTTGTTTCATTGGCTTGTATATTGCTCACATTGTACGTGCCATCAGGGTTAAACTGCACTTCTGCTTTTACACCATCTACTACAATACCCGTTTCACGAATGTTATTAGCGGCTGTCGATTCTAGCACCCCTGCATACATACCTACCTTGTAGGTTTGTGAAAAGAAATGTCCTCCTACACGAGTATCAATCAAAAAACCGAACGAAAAATTTTTGTAATTAATTTGATTCTGAAAACCGAGCAAAAAATCGGGCATCACACTACCTAACGGTTCAAGCTGTTCAGTTTTCATATACACACCCTCACTGTTCACTACTTTTTGACCATCAGGAGTATACACAAAATTTGTACCCATCAGCTGTCCATAACTTTCACCCTCTTTAGCTACCAAAGATATCAATGAACCACTTAGTTCTAAACTTTTTACATCTTCAGTAAGGCTCACTATTTTATTTCGGTTATGCGAAAAATTGAATGTAGAATTCCATTTCCAATCTTTCTGGTCTATAATATTCGCCTTTAAGGATACTTCTACTCCTTGATTGTTTATTTTACCTGCATTAGTTACTCTTTTGCTGTATCCAAAAGCATCGGACACTGGCAAGTCGATAATCTGATTGCGACTATTGTTGTTGTAATATGTAAAATCGACTCCCAATACATTATTAAATAATTGCAACTGCAGACCTGCCTCCCACGAAGAGGTTATTTCAGGTTTTAATTGGTCATTGTTCAGTAAATTGGGTCGTGTATGAGAAATAGTGCTATTAGTAATACCATTGGCAAAAGGCGTATTAGGAACAAACACATTGTAGAGACGATAAGGGTCGGTATCATTACCTACCTGAGCCCAGCCCAAACGAAGCTTAGCAAAAGATAACCAATCTTGTTGTTTAGCAAAAGCAAGCTCAGACAGTATAAGCGAGGTAGTTACAGAAGGGTATAGATACGAGTTGTTATCAGTAGGCAAAGTAGACGACCAATCGTTACGAATAGTTGCATCCACATACACCAAACTATTAAAACCATACGAAGCACTACCATAAATAGACGATATTGCTTTTTGATAATAGCCTGTTTCAGGGCTTATAACGAGCGATAGCGAATTGTTCAAACTGTAATAGTTGGCTATTTCTAAGCCTCCTGCTGTTTGAATATCACTGATGCGTCGTTTCTGTTCCATTTGATTAGCACCCAAATTTACCACCAACGAATGCTTGTCCCAACGCTTGTTGGCAGAAGCCAAAAACTCATAATTAAATTCATCAAACTTGTTCGAATACTCTTGATACATCGATTGTGAACGTGAATATTTAGCAATTCGATCTTGCGAATTGTAAGAATAAATATCACCATTCACACGTCCTGTAAGGCTTAACCATTTGGTAGGCGTTAACGTTACACCAATATTTCCATACACCCTCTCTCGGTCATCTTCAAGGTAGCTTTCGTAAGCCGACCAATACGGATTGTCTATATACTTGGTTTTTTTACCACCCTCAGTATTCTCCCAACTACTTCTATTCCACGCACGAGGCGTACCATCGCTTGCTCGCTTATACTCACTCAATTTTTTATAATCGACCTGCACCTGTCCCCACTGGTAGGCTTCGAGTATAATGTTTCGGTTTGACGCACCTGTCCAAGGACGACCATCGGATTTGCTATTTACATAATTGATAGACGCAAATACATTAACCAAATCGTTTTTGATATTACCCGAGACATTCACCGTATTACGAGCCATACTTGAATTAGGAATAGTTCCTTTTACATTTTTGTTGGTGTACGATAGTCTAAAATTAGCATTTTTAGTACTTTTAGCTAAAGATATATTATTAGTATTCGAAATACCTGTTTTAAAAAACGACATTACATCATTTTCAGGATACACCCAAGGCTCAGCATTGAGATAATCACCCGCATACTCAGGATCAAGATTGTACCAATGCAACACAGGTGTACCATCAAGACGAGGGCCCCAACTTTCGTCTGCTGCATAGTCTACTAATTTATATTCTTTACCATTGATTACTTGTGTTTTAAATGTCTGCGAATAACCACCGCCATACAGTTTTTGACGTTTAGGTAAACGAACTACTTTTTCGAACTCTAAACCAAGGTTGGCTTGTATATCCAATCTGTTATTGTTATTATCACCTTTTTTAGTAGTAACCATAACCACCCCATTGGCTGCTCTAGAACCATAAAGTGCTGCAGCAGAAGGCCCTTTGAGTACCGTAATGTCTGCTATATCATCTGGATTTATATCTTGAATTACACTTCCTATATTTTTACCAGCACTACCATTAACGGTAGATGAGCTGTTCATATCAGTATCGTCTACAGGCACACCGTCTATCACGTACAAGGGCTGATTGTTGCCTAAAACCGAGGTTACCCCCCTTAACACCACACGGGATGAACCTCCCATGTTACCGCCACTGGATATAATCTGCAAACCTGCTATACGCCCAGACAAAGCTCCCATTGCATTACTAGGGCGTGTTTCAAGTACATCACCCGACACATTCTGAATAGCGTAGCCTAGAGCCTTTTTTTCACGAGGTATATTGAGTGAAGTTACAACAACTTCATTCAAAAATTCAGATTTTTCTTTCAATACAATATCTAACGATCTAGCTGATGCTACTTGCACTTGGTAGTTTTCATAGCCTAAATAGGAGAAAATAAGAATATCTCCTTTCTTAGCAGAAATAGAATACGCTCCGTTCGCATCACTAGTAACCCCCAAACTAGGGCTACTTTTAGGATAGATACTAACCCCAATCAATTCTACCCCAGCAACATCTAACACCTTACCATTGATAGTTAGGTTAGTTGAGTTTTGAGCGTATGAAAATAAAGAGAGGAAAAAACTAAATAATAAAATTAATTTATATTTTTTACGATCTACAGAATTCAGCATAGTTGATATTTTAATTTTTAGTTATATATTCATTTATGTTTACAAAAATATAGAGAATACTACAATTCTAAAATCCCTGCTATATGGTATAGAGAATACCATAAATAGGGTATGTGAGATTTATCTAAAGAAGCAAAGCAAACTTATAGGGCTACTTAATGTGTAAAACTTGTATTATATGGTTCTGCTCTCATTAATGTACCTTTACTTAATTGCTTCCCTAAACACCTATTAGCCTACAGCTTGTGTTAATAAATCAAAGCTTAGAGTAGCATCGATTTATTGTGTTTAATTGACATTTGTCTAAATTTTGAATGCTTCAACATCGTTATAAAACGTTGAGTAACGTTGGCACAAAGAAGCTTTTCTATTATTTTTCATTTGTCTTCAACTAAAAGATTGTATATGTCTGTAAAACCTAAATTAGATACAAATATATTGTTTTTTTAACTTTACTCCATTACAATTCTAGCTTTATTAAAGGCTTACTTTATTTTTTGTTTTGAATTGATGCATTTGTATTGCATTTTGTATTGTAATAAAAAGCAATGTATAGAGAAAAGCCTGCATCTAGTATTACTACTAAATACAGGCTCTTGTCTGTAAAACGGCGGTTACCTACTCTCCCACCTTACGGCAGTACCATCG
>JBDLTH010000128.1:0-15434 GCA_039799165.1 Bacteroidota bacterium | reverse complement strand
TGCAACTGTCATTTGGGGTATTATTTTGGATGTATACGCCATTGGCAACCTGTTCTACGCACGTAAGATATAGCATTCCATGGTATAGTGGATGCTATCCATTGCCATTATCATCTAAAAGTTGTACTATTGCACCCCACTGGGTATCGGTTAGGTCGGTTGGATAAATTTTATTGATATTAATTATTGTCAATTCAATAACATACCTCAAGTTTAGAAATAAGGAATTGGGGTGTTATGTATTCTTTCTAAGAATACATAACACGTCCCTAGTGCCTACATCTTGCCCGTGTCCGTATTAAACTAAGACCATCGTGATTCTGAAATTTATGTCTTTTTATTCTTAATTAGTCGTTGCTATGCTAGACGCAGACTGGAAGTCTGTGAGACAGGGAGCTTTGCTATCTCTTTGTATATTTTTTCATTCATAACTGCATTAGACTAAAATTCGATTTTGAGAAGATAACTAATCTTAGCCTCTCCTCACTCTTTAATTATCGAAAACAGCAAACACAACAAAGCACCAATATTTCTATTGATGCTTCTTAAGTTGAACACTCTATCAAATTATCGAACTATTTTATTGTGTATTGAGAGAGGACTGTTAAGTTTCTACTACTTACATCATGTCATCTAAATCTTCTTTATCCCCTTTTAATTTCTTTTTAGCTTTTTTTTCGGCTTCTTTTTTATGCCATTTTGATTGTGGCTCAACTCCTGTAAATATTGTATAGGCATAAATATTATATGATTCATCAAAACTTTTAGCCGCAGCATTAGTGTTTCCAGTCGTTGTTTTAATTGACACCAATTCAGTTGTCACCTCAACATTATAATCTTCATATCTAAATTTTTCTACTTTTAACTTTCCTGAGTTTGTAGAAATGGACTCAATATTATTTTCTGCTAGCCATGTAAATATTTTATGATATGTGTCATCATCGTAAAATACGATAGACAAGTATGATGTTTTATTTTCGACCCCTTTTTGTATATACATCGTGTAGTCTTCTTTATGAGGTTTGACATCAGCTGCTGCTCCGCCAATCGTACTCAACACATTCATTGTCTGATTCGTTTTGTTTCTTTTCGACATTGAGTAAAGATTCTTATTCGAATCGTACTTGAATTTTTTCTCTACTAATTCTTCATCTGTCAAATTAAGTATTTTTGCATATGGAAGTTGGGCTAAAACATTAGCTGAAACTAAAAATGAAATAATACACAACAATGAGATTCTCTTTAACATAACTATTGGTTTAATGGTGATTCAATGAATTCTATAAAATATTTTATCGTAGTTTTATAAAAAAAATTATTATATAATTGATCTTTTCCAATACTTTTATACAATTCGGTATACTCTTTTTGGAAATTTAAACCTCCTACGATACATGTGTCTGATGAACATTCTTCAACATAAAAGAGAAATTTAACTGTTGAATCCGAAAAGAATTTATATTGAAAAATAAAAGAGTCACGTGGAGCGATTTGCAATTTTGTCAAGTTATCTAAGCCTAAGATGCTTCTTGTTAGAACCTCTCCTTTCTTTATTTTAGCTTGATGATACCTGAGTATAGGAAATTTAATTAAAGCATGTTCTTCCCTCACCTCCATGCTTTCTTCATAATATTTAGAATCAATAATATACGTATCAAACAGCAAATTGTTTTTTTCTTTTTGCTCTTTTATAATTGCGACATATTTTTTATCTAAATCATTAAATGAAAGAATATAATAGTTTACAAACTTATCAATATTCTTTATTTCATTTTCTTTTGTTATCCATTTATCACTTTTGGGATTGTGATACCAACCATAAACAATAGGTAAGAAAGATGATGATGAAAGATTCTCCAATTCAGTTATGCCGATATTAGGTTGAGCTTGAATCTGAAATGTGCAAATAAAAGATAACATTAATATTAGTCGCTTGAACATATATTCTTCGGTTATAATACAAATATTTTTTTAGACAAACGAAAACAAGAGAAAATTGCAATTTTCTCTTGTTAGTTGCGGAGACCGGACTCGAACCGATGACCTTTGGGTTATGAGCCCAACGAGCTACCAACTGCTCCACCCCGCGATATTTATGATACAAAGGTACTGCTTTTTTTGTGTCGTGCAAATGTTTTGCTGTTTATTTTTTAATAATTTTAATAATTAAATTTTATGTATTTATTAATCAGTAGACTATATTATCTACCATTTATAATTTAGCCCAAAGCTTATCAATTCGTTGACCTGAAAATAGCCAATATTCTTTTCGTATGTAGCATTGTCATCAAACCTCATGTACAAAAAAATGGATGTAGACAAGAATCGATTGAGAGCCATATCAAATTTGTTTTCAAACTCCATCTCTGCACGCTCATAATTTGTAAAATATTTGAAGCGTGATGTCCACGTCATATACCTATTGAAGTTGAATGTAAGAGTTGTGTTTATTAAAGATCCAAATTCGATTTTCGAGTTATCACCGACTTCTACCCCCGATCGTTTAGTTACAGTAGTATCATTCAGATAAATATAATTTAAAGAGAGAGGGGCTATATTCTGAGACAATTTTAACCGTCTTGTTTTGTCGCTCATATATTTCTTATCTAAGTTATAATTAACACCAATACCTAGATTGACTACTAGTGGTGATAGAAACGCTAAGTTTTTATTGTCCGAATTGATTGGATATGTGTTGAATAATTGCGTTTTAGTTTCCATAATAGCCGAATATGACCACTTATCATACGCCTTATACCCAAAAGTATTCTCTAGTCTAAACAAGTCCTCGCTTATATTGAAATTATGCTCTTTGTCGGCAGGTGTTTGTTGTAAATGCAGCCTCCACTCTAGTGTATTATTAAATATTATTTTATCTCTTTTGTAGTTAAGCATAAATTTATGATCATTTCTTATAAAGAAACTACTATTGCCCCCCTTATACCAATTTTCAGATAGATAATTTTGAGCTATTTGTAAAGAATGCTCTCCGTGTTTAAGCCAATATATATACTCTGGGGCTACTTTGGGAAGCTCTTTAGGTGCTACCTTAATAGGTTCTTCAACCGTAATCAATTCATTTAATATATTCCGTTTTGTAACTTCTTTTTCATTAAATTTAGTTATATTTTTCAACAGCGATGCACTGTATCGGACACTATTCATGTTATTCATGTTTGTATAGAAGTCTCTACGCAACTCTTGTATTTCTTCTGATTTTTGAATTAATGGCACAAAGGTGTTTTGGGGCTGTATCAGATGAAAATTATTTTTCACCTCTTCTCTTTTGACGAAATCTAAATTGGAAGGAATAATCTGCCCATCAAACACAACGGGTAGATAGGCTGGATTATAAATAACAGTATCACGAAAACTTACATTATCTGGAAAAGGAGTCCAATTTGATGATGGCATCACAATTAGTCCATTAGCTGCTCTAGTATAATAATGTGTTGTATCTTCCAAAAGTGGCACGAGTGCTACAACCTCTTTCTTTGGTCTGTTCGTTATATTATAGGATAATCTGGATGTTGCTAAATTCGTGTCTGCAAATTGGATCTTGCTTTGTCCCATTATTTTAGATGTACCTAAAACGAGTAACAAAAGACAAAAAGCAAATATTCGCATTTCGTGAAGAGTCTCTATTTTTTTCGAAATCTGCAACATACAATATTATTAAGTGTTTATTGCAAATATAGTAATAATATTGTTTTTTTTCAGTATTTAACGTTTGTCAATATATAAAAGAAAAGGTGAGTTGCTCACCCACCTTCGCATATATACTCTTAAATTGTTATTCGTTTAT
The DNA here is from genome assembly GCA_039799165.1 of Bacteroidota bacterium. Classification (GTDB taxonomy): domain Bacteria; phylum Bacteroidota; class Bacteroidia; order Bacteroidales; family Dysgonomonadaceae; genus Dysgonomonas_A. Next base: position 11,629 of record JBDLTH010000128.1, on the reverse strand, counting down.
TGATGCAAATTTTATACACACGGGCTTATCTATTGCTATACTCTGCCGCATATCTTCGAGCAAACCTGTATCGCTATTTCTTTTAAATACTTGAATGTTGTTGCTATCTCTGTTAGCTACCAAAAATAAATTTCCGTTAGGTGTGATTGCAAAATTGCGTGGATGTTTTCCTGTTGGTTGATAACCTACCTTGGTTAGTTTACCATCTGCTTCATTTATCGAAAATATAGCAATACCATCTCCTTGTACCCGATTGGATGCGTATACATATTTGCCATCGGGGCTTACATGTATATCGGCACTTCCTCTAGCATGGAGCGAGTCTGCTGTAATTGTTTGTATCTCTGTTAAATTACCCTGTTTGTAATGAAAAACAACTACATCACCTGACAGCTCAGTTAACAAATACGCATATTTACCGCTTGGATGAAACGCTAGATGGCGAGGTCCTGAGCCTGGTTTTAAACTAAACGATTCTGGGCTTTCGCTTGTCGATAGATAGGTATTATTGGTGTTATCTACTTTTAGTTTATGTATATTATCTGTACCTAGATCATTTGCCAATAAGTAGTTACCATCGGGGGTATATGTTACACAATGTATGTGGGGCTGGGTTTGACGTTTCACATCTAATCCTTTCCCTGTGAAGCTTATTAGTTGGGATACTTTATCTAAACTACCGTCTTGCTTGATCGGAAAGATAGATATATTGCCACCAACGTAATTTGCTGTTACTATGTGTGTATTATTGTCATCTATGTTTATAAAACAGGGAGCCCCTCCGTTGGTCAATTCTTGATTAACAAAAGTGAGTTTGCCCGAGCCTTTGTCAAATGAAAACGCATTTACTGCCGAAGTCTCGGCTGTGTCATCTTCTGTTACTGCATACACCTGATTTTCGGCTTTATTTAAAACCAGATAAGATGGATTGTTTACAGCCACATCGCTTATATATTCTGATGTTCCGTTTACAGTATCTAGTTTATATACATATATACCTTTGCTTGTACCTGAGGTATATGTACCTACAAGCATGTATATATCATTATTAGAAGTGGCAGAAGCTTTGCCATGAACAGTAGTATCTGTTTTTGCATTCTTTGAAGAACAACCTATAAAAGCCAAAGTAACCGTAACAATAGCACAAAATTGTTTGAACATATCTAACGCTTTTAAATTAATTAAATACAAGTTTCGAGATCACAACTAACAAAGGTAATCAAATAAAATATGCAAGTATACGCAAATACAAATGAAAAATTTGTATCCAATATTTTTTATTATTCGAAAAAAGCATATCTTTGCACTTCGAAACAGTATACCTAGCATATAATCAAATAACAATATAAAAGAAATGAAGAAAGGAATACATCCAGAAAACTATCGTCCGGTTGTTTTTAAAGATATGTCAAACGATGAAGTTTTTATTTCTCGTTCTACTATCAATGCTAAAGACACTATTGAAATAGACGGTGTTACATATCCGCTAGTAAAGTTAGAGATCACCAGTGCATCTCATCCTTTCTATACAGGAAAACAAAAACTGGTAGATACAGCAGGACGTGTTGATAAATTTATGAACCGTTACGCAAAACGTACCCAAGTAAAAAAATAATCGACCTATCTATATAGGAAGTATGATAAGAGTTGGCTTTATGTCAACTCTTTTTATGTTTCTAAGCTACCCTGTTTTCGTATTTGTTTTGTAAGTTTGTCTAAAATTCAGATAGACTATGCACAATTATGGTTTCGTTAAAGTAGCAGCAGCCTCGCCTGCTCTTAAGGTTGCAGATTGCCAATTCAATACCGACAAAATAGTAGAGCTGATCGAAGATGCCACTAGGCAAGCGGTTTCAGCCATTGTATTTCCCGAAACAAGTATAACTTCGTATACTGCACAAGATTTATTTCTTCAACGACTAGTTTTAGAAGAAAGTATACATTCATTAGACCGTATACGCAAAGCTTCGGAACATACATCGATTGTGATTGTAGTAGGTATGCCACTCGAGGTTACAAATCGATTGTACAATGTAGCAGTTGTAATATCGGCAGGTAAAATATGGGGTATCGTACCTAAAACATTTATACCCAACTACAATGAGTTCTACGATAAGCGTTGGTTCTCGCCAACTAGCGAGCTAAGTCAATCAACTGTAAATATATTAGGACAGTCAGTACCCATAGGTACAAATATAATTTTCGACACATCGCAATTTCGTTTTGCAATAGAAATTTGCGAAGATTTATGGACACCTATTCCTCCCTCCTCTATACACGCACTATTTGGAGCTGAAGTAATATTCAACCTATCGGCTAGTCCCGCAACTGTAGGTAAAAAAAGCTATCGGACATCGCTTATTCAACAACAATCGGCACGATGTATTGCTGGCTACGTGTATGCCTCTGCTGGAAATGGTGAATCTACTACTGACCTCGTGTTCTCGGGATGTAGTATGATTGCGGAAAATGGTGAAGTACTATCCAAATCGGAACAGTTTTCTTTCGAAAGCCAAGTTTGCATCGCCGACCTTGACATTGAAAGATTGAGAAATGATCGATTAAAAAACAAATCGTTTTCGCTGAACGAGCATGTTGGCTTGAGAATGATAGAATATCGCACCGTTAGTATTACGAGTTCTACGCAAGACGCTTTAGCTGATAATTATGCCCTAAAACGATTTGTAAATCCAACACCTTTTGTGCCTGCATTGAATAAAATAGACGAACGTTGTTCTGACATATTTTCAATTCAGATAGCAGGATTATCCAAACGGTTGATACATACCAATTGTCAAACCGTTGTTATTGGTGTATCAGGTGGACTTGACTCTACCCTAGCCTTGTTGGTGATTGTGAAAACGTTTGAAAAATTAAATATACCTCTCCAAAATATATATGGCATTACCATGCCTGGATTTGGAACTACCGATCGTACTTATAACAACGCAATCAGCTTGATGCAATCTTTAGGAATAACAATCAAAGAAATAGCGATACGAGAAGCGGTTATTCAGCATTTCAAAGACATAGAACATCCTATTGACGTGCATGATGTTACTTACGAAAACTCACAGGCACGAGAGCGTACCCAAATATTGATGGATTATGCGAATAAAGTTAATGGTCTGGTTATTGGTACTGGCGACTTGTCAGAACTAGCTTTAGGTTGGTGTACATACAATGGCGATCATATGTCAATGTATGCCGTAAACACAAGTATTCCTAAAACATTAGTGAAAATATTGGTGAAATGGGTTGCCGAGAATAAAATAGCTACAAATGCAAAAAATATACTTTTAGATATATTAGGCACACCTGTCAGCCCCGAACTATTGCCAGCAGGCAAGGATGGGCAGATCGTACAGCTTACCGAAGATACGGTAGGGCCTTATCTGTTACATGATTTTTTCTTATACAATATGCTTCGATATGGATATGCCCCTAACAAAATATATTATCTGGCTCAGCATGCTTTCGATGAAAAGTATGAACATGCCGAAATATTGAAATGGTTAAAAGTATTCTATCGTAGATTTTTTTCACAACAATTTAAACGATCTTGCATACCCGATGGTCCTAAGGTGGGATCAATAAACCTTTCACCTCGTGGAGATTGGCGTATGGCTAGTGATGCTTCAGTTGCTTTGTGGCAAAAACAATTGGACACTATGCAATAGTTGTTCATGCAATAATCTTTTGATTATCAGATAATTATTTACATAGTTTCTTTTGAAACTAAAATAATAAGTAATACATTTGCAATTCAATTCAATATTTAAAAATTCATGAATAAATCGAAATTGGCTGCACTTGTTGCAATATTAAACATTTCTGCAAGTGTTGCAGGAGGGCTATTAACCAACACCAATCAAAGTGTACATTTTTTGCGCAACCCAGCACGAGACGCATCCACCGAAATAGATGCGGTATACACCAATCCTGCAGGACTGGTAAAATTGAACGACGGCTTACATTTTTCGTTCTCTAATCAAAGTGCTTTTCAAACCAGAACCATCACATCCACATCTCCAATATTTAAATTTTCAGGGGCAAGCGATACTAAAGAATTTGTAGGAAAAGCTTCTGTTCCTATCATCCCCAGCCTTCAAGCAGCATACAAAAAAGGAGCTTGGGTATTATCGGGAAGTATAGCTATAACTGGAGGGGGTGGAAAAGCAACCTTTGATGAAGGTTTACCCTCATTCGAGGTGCTTGCTGGAAGCAGCATAGGTGCTGTAAACAAGAGCAATGTCTATAAAGCGAATAAGTATGAGGTAAGCCAACATATGAAAGGGGCTAGCTCTATTATAGGCAGTCAACTAGGGGGTACATACCAAATCAACCCCATGTTTTCAGCTTATGCTGGTTTTAGATTGAACATTGTAAAAAACACCTACGAAGGCTATTTGAGAGGTTTAAAGTTAAATCTAACGCCTGCTGCATCACCTAATTTTTCCGATCAAATGGTTTATTCAAAAGATTTATTGACAGCAATAGCTGCTAATCCGAATACTGCTGCAGAACTCAAACCTCAAGTAGCATTAATGGCAAAAGCGTCGAGTGATGAAGGCGCTATATTAGAGTCGAAACAATCGGGCTGGGGTATTTCGCCCATCTTAGGCTTCAATTTTAACTATTTCGATAAACTAAACATTGGTGTTAAATACGAATTCAGAACAGCACTTGATTTAGAGAATGATACCAAACGTGATGATACAGGCATGTTTGCACATGGCGTAAACTCACCTAACGATATTCCAGCTCTACTTACTGTTGGTGCATCATATGCTATTACTTCCCAATTGACTGCAAATGTAGGCTACCATCATTTTTTTGATTCGGATGCTAAGATGACAGACGACAAGCATATGTATGCTGGATCGACAAACGAATATTTGGCTGGTGTGGAGTATAAAATTGATAGAATATTCTTAGTGAGCGCTGGTGGACAGATTACTAAATATGGTGTAAAAGATGCTTATCAAAGAGATCTAAGCTTTGCTTGTAGCTCTTATTCGCTCGGACTAGGTGGTGCTGTGAACATATCGCCAACTGTAAGACTTAATGTTGGCTATTTTTGGACAAATTATTCTGATTATGAAAAAACACCTGGAATAGGTACTAGCAAAGATGTGTTTTCGAGAACCAATAAGGTTTTTGGTGCAGGTGTAGATTTTTCTTTCTAAACGAGTATATTGTTATATACCTTTCGTAAAATAGCTATCCCAAAAGGATAGCTATTTTATTTACACACAAATTTTATGCGATAATATTTGTTTTAATTATTTTATGTTTACTTTTGTGTAGATGTTTTTGTTTATCAGTTTTAATAGATTTAGTGAAATTACCATTAATCTAAGATTTGAGTAGCAGAATGGATTACCCATAATAACAGTTTTAGCGTTAACAATACAGCAAATCACAAAGCATTTGGCATAGCAAGAACACCTACAACCAGTACAAATATGTATATAGGTTAAGCTAAGCATACTTTAACAATAAAAACTCAATAATAGCTTCTTAATCATCACAAATCAATCAACTTATACAACTGATAACTAAATATACACAAGAGTATCTATCAATATAAAATGATTAAATATCTAGGAATATGCAAAATAAAAAACTCATTTTTAGAAATTTACTTTCAATACTACTATTTTTAGGTTTGATGTCATGCAGCAACACCTCAGATGATATAGGTACTGATACTAAAGAATCTATCAATAGTGCATATATTCTCAATACAGGTCCTAATAACACTGATGGTGCATCTCTGACCTATTACGATTTATCCAGCAAAGTAATACAATATTCCGTTTTTCAATCTATGAATGGGATAAAAACAGGTGATACAGCTCAAGATATGGTTATCTATGGAAGTAAGATGTATATCACAGTCTATAGTTCTGGTGTTATTTATGTAACTGACAAAAATGCTAAATTGTTAGCTACTATAAAAGACGATAATCAGAAATTATTGCCCAGAGAGGTTGAAGCATATGGAGGCAAAATATACGTAACCCTATACGATGGCTATCTAGCTCGTATAGATACTACCACTATGCGTATTGATCGAAGAATAGCTGTAGGTCCCAACCCCGAAGGTCTTGAGATTGTAAATAATAAAGTCTATGTTGCAAACTCTGGGGGATCGAATTGGAACAATGGGTACAACAACACCTTATCTATCGTTGATACAGCTTTATTAACCCGAAGAGATATTGATGTGGGGATAAACCCAAACGAGATAGAAAGTGATCAGTATAATAATCTGTACTTAGTATCACGTGGCAATTATAAAGATATACCAAGCTCTTTGCAACTAATCAATACATCAACAGATCAGGTAACTATTTTAGACCAAGGACGTGCTTTTTCAATATTCCCCTACTACGATAGGCTTTATATACTCGACAAAAAACATACGAATGGAAAGCCAAAGTCTTCATTCATATATTATGATATACCAAGAAAGAAAATAGTAGAAACCCCTTTTATTGCAGATGATTTATCAGCCTTAGATATAAATTTGTTGGCAATAGAACCTATTTCGAGGGATTACTATATAGGAACATCAAATGGACTGAATAATGGAATGATTTATATCTTTTCGGCCAATGGTAAGTTTAAATCAAAATTCGATTCGGGAGGGCCGTATCCTGAAGGAGTACACTTTTTCGAAAAGTAAATTAATACATAAAAGGCAATTAAAAAATTATTAATTTTTTAATTGCCTTTTATAGTTATAACATAGAAACAATATACATATTATTTCTTGTCATGTGATAAGTAATCAGCAATACCTTCTTGAGTTGCTTTCAAACCACTTTTACCTTTTTTCCAGTTAGCTGGACATACTTCACCAAATTCTTCAGTAAAATGAAGTGCATCAATTATACGCAAAATCTCATCTACACTACGTCCTAAAGGCATGTCGTTTACTACCTGATGGCGTACTACTCCCTCTTTGTCAATAAGAAATAAACCACGGAATGCTTGAGGAACACCTGCAAATACTTCTTCGCCCTCTTCGTTGTACTCCAAACCTCCAGCTAACACATCATAATTAGAAGAAATCATTAATGTTTGATCTGCGATAATAGGATATGAAACACCCTGAATACCTCCTTGGTTTTGTGGTGTTTGAAGCCATTTCCAATGCGAGAATGCTGAGTCTGTAGACGCACCTACTACTGCTACACTGCGTGAGTCAAATTCAGCAATCTGATCTTGAAAAGCAATTAACTCGGTTGGGCATACAAATGTAAAATCTGCAGGGTAGAAAAAGAATACTACATATTTTTTACCAATAAATTGCTCTAATGAATAGTTTTCAACTATTTCATTACCATTTATTACTGCACTTGTTTTGAAAACAGGAGCCTTTTTTCCAACTAATACTGCCATAATTTTTGTAGTTTAAATTTATTTTGTTTATATAGATTACAAAGTAACAAAACGAATCCCAATAAATCAAATAGATAATTGCTATAAAATTATAGATACAGACAATATTACCTATCTCGTTAATAAAGCAATAATAGCCTATTCCTCACCTTTTAACGTTGGTAGTCGGAGCTTATATTTAGTGGTAACAATTCGCATAGCAAAAATAAAAACGGCTGTTACAACTTCTGTTATAGTCATATTGACTCCTAAATAAATTAACAGACAGAATATACTTCCTCCGATAATGCAAGTAACAGCATATAATTCTTGTGTAAAAAGAATTGGGATTTCATTTATCAAAATATCACGAACTATTCCTCCAAAAACACCCGTTATAGTTCCCATCATCACCAATATCCAAGGTTCATATCCCAAGGCCATGGCTTTTTCGACTCCTACCACCACAAAAAGCCCTAAGCCTATGCTATCGAACCAAAAAAAGGTGTGATTGAGACGTGCTAGGTATTTACGAAAAACAATAACGAAAACTAAAGCAAGTAGAGTGCATCCAAAATATACACTCGACAACATCCAAAAGGGGGTAACGCCAATCAACAAATCACGCAATGTACCTCCTCCTGTAGCTGTAACAAAACCTACAACTAAAGCTCCAAACCAGTCAAATTTTTTGGCGGATGCCAAACGTATACCACTGATCGCAAAAGCAAAAGTACCTAAAAATTCGATTACATCTACAAACTGGATTTCTCTCCAAAAATCAAACATAACTATTCAATAACTAAAATTCAAACAGCGTTTTCATCTGCAATTACACCACTACCGATACATAGTTTGGATGCACTATCGTACACAACACCAAACTGTCCTGCGGCTATGCCTTGAATCTTATCATCAGAATGAATCCGATATATGTCTCCTATTTTTTCTAACTTACCTGTCGTAAATTCGGGCGTATGCCGTACTTTGAAGGTAATATCTTTTGTACCCTCAAAATCGCCCCAAATATCGTCTGTAATAAACGAAAATCCTCCTAAATTGACCGTATTTCCGTATTGTGTATCTGGATTATATCCATTTGACACATAGATGATATTGCGTTGGGTATCTTTTTTGATAACAAACCAAGGTCCTCCGCTAAGTCCCAATCCTTTGCGTTGACCAATTGTGTGAAACCAATACCCTTTATGTTTGCCAATTACTTTTCCAGTTTCTAACTCTATTATTTTGCCTACACGTTCACCTAAATAACGCCCTATAAAATCGTTATAATTAATCTTCCCTAAGAAGCAAATACCTTGACTATCCTTACGTTGTGCCGATGGGAGTGCCTGCTGTGCTGCAATAGCTCTTACTTGGCTTTTGGGTAAATCGCCTATCGGAAACATGAGTTTCGATATCTGCATTTGGTTTATCTGCCCCAAAAAATAGGTTTGATCTTTTACATGATCTTTAGCTGTCGACAACCATATTTTACCATCTAGTTCAGTTGTTGTAGCATAATGCCCTGTGGCTATTTTGTCAAATTCGTGTCCCCAATTTTGCTCAAAACAACCAAATTTAATCATCTTGTTACACATCATATCAGGGTTAGGTGTAAGTCCTCTTTTAACAGCCTCTATGGTGTAGTTTACAACGTTTTCCCAATACTCGTCATGCAATGAGACTATCTCCATTTTACAGCCATATTTTTTAGCTATATATGTTGTTATTTCGATGTCTTCTTCGGCTGGGCAGTCAATATAACCATCTTTATCTTCCATACCAATCCGTATATAGAAGATTGTGGGATCGTACCCCATTTCTTTTAGTCTGTGTACAATCACAGAACTATCTACGCCACCCGACACCAGTGCTGCTATTTTCATTTAAACGATTCAAATAATTCTGCTAAGATTTTTAATTTTGAGACATAACTATTTACCAGATCGATGTCTTGGCAAACATTTTAAAGATACCTAAGCCTATGCCTACGCCTGCTCGTACAAAAAACTGATTGTTTCCATGTAATGTATCTATATCGTATCCAGCTTTAACGAAGAATATCTTGTACTCGGCATGTAAGTTAGGTGTTACCACAATTGTATTTTTTCGACCATGCCTAAAGTCGATTAAATAACCTCCATCTACACCAAACAAGACTGTAAATGGATTGTTGTTATACAAATCTTCGCTGAAAAAGGTATTTAATTGAATGGGTTTGATATTCAATCCACTCAATTTTGCTCCTCCCGAAGTTGTATATTCTAAACCGCTCGAAATATATGAGTTTAACTTGTTTTTTTTATGATAAGTAGGGAATGAAAAGTTTAGAGCTAGTTGCCCATCGGATTCTTCTGTATACTGGCCACCTATCCCGAAAAACTGTCCGTAACAGAGTAAGGGTAAAACGAACAATAAGAATAATATCTTTACTTTTTTCATCTAATTATAATTTATTGTACAAATGCGGTATTTTCCCATCTGAGATTATCCATTTCAAAGCATTTTTAAATAGTAATTGTGTGATCATCGATCAACACGAAAATTCTGTCTAATGTAGTTTAAAATAGATTATTTAGATCGAATGATGAAATTAATCCTCTACCACTTGTTTACCAAACGGAAACAACCCCAGTTTTATAAACTTAAAATGCTGTAAACCAAAGGGTATAAAGACTACAGTAACACACAATAGAACTCCGATAACAGCATGAGTTAGGGCGATCCAAAAACCACCGAAAATAATCCAGATTATATTCAAAAATAGATTTAGACAACCCGACGAGTCCTTGACTGTAATTACTCTACTGCCAAATGGCCAAGCTGCTAGCATACCTAGTTTGAGTGTTTGCAGTGCGAAAGGAATACCTACTATGGTAAGCATCAAAGCAATGCTTCCAATGATATATTCCAAGGCTACGGCAAACCCACCCAATAAAAGCCAAATTAAATTTCCTGCGGTTTTCATAGTCAATCTGTTTTTAACGTGCTGCAATTACTTCAATTTCTACCAACGCTGCTTTGGGTAATGATTTTACAGCAAATGCTGAACGTGCTGGAAATACGCCTGTAAATTGAGCTGCGTATACCTCGTTTACAATCGCAAAATCGGCTATATCTGCTAATAACACGGTTGTTTTTACAATATTATCTGTTGTAAGCCCGACTTCGGTTAATATTGCTTTTATATTTTTGAATACCTGTTCGGTTTGTTCTTTAACTCCGCCAGACACAAATTCGCCAGTAGATGGGTCAATAGGTATTTGTCCAGAAAGAAAGAGCATTCCATTCACCTCTACTGCTTGGCTATAAGGACCTATTGCGGCTGGTGCATTAAGGGTGTTTCTGACTTTTTTCATTTCGAAATAATTATGTGTATTAGTTTAATCCTTTTTGGCGTACAACTTCGTAAATTAATACCCCTGCAGCTACCGAAACATTGAGAGATCCGATTGTTCCAAATTGAGGAATTTTGACCAAATTGTCGCTGATGCGTATATTGTCATTAGACACTCCCATGTCCTCTGATCCCATAACCAAAGCTATTGGGCCACTATAATCAACTTCGGTATAGTACGCAGAGGCGTGTTCTGTGGCTACTACAACTTTAACACCACTGTCTTTAAGGAATTGTATGGCTTGTGTCAGACTATTTTCTTTACAAACAGGTATTTTCATCAATGCTCCTGCTGATGTTTTCACCGCATCAGCATTTACGGTTACACTACCACGTGCTGGTATTACAATGGCATCTACGCCAGCAACTTCACAGGTACGCGCTATAGCTCCAAAATTTCGCACATCTGTCAAGCCATCCAATATTAAGATGAATGGACTCTTGCCTTGTTCGTACAGAAAAGGTACAATATCCTCTATTTTTTCATACGTTATTGCCGAAAGAAATGCAACTACGCCTTGATGGTTTTTGCGAGTAATGCGATCTATCCGCTCAATAGGTACTTTTTGTATCGGAATATTGTGTTCTGTCAATACATTTGACAATTCTTTAAACAAATCACCTTGAAGTTCTCTTTTTACAAGTACTTTATCTATTTCTTTTCCTGCTTCTACTGCTTCTATTATGGCACGTATGCCAAAAATCATTTCTTTTTCTTTCATTCTTTCTTCGTTTTAGCTCAACTCATTTATTTTCCAAGCATCACCTTTGCATTTTGTACTGCTGCGTCTGTTATTTTAGATCCGCTAAGCATTTGAGCTATTTCTTGTACACGCT
>JBDLTH010000127.1:0-39256 GCA_039799165.1 Bacteroidota bacterium | reverse complement strand
GTTTTTGATTCAAACTATCTTCCAATGAGAAGAACAAGCTCTTCGGAGAATCTGTTTTACTTGGTGTCAACATAATAAATCTGCAAGAAATGATACCTAAAGATACATATTCTTGCAGATTCACACAAGTATTTTGCTAGATAACATATTGTAAATTAAGTCATTGTTAAGGGGCGACTACTTAAACTCTTTCAATAAATTTAAAACATCGTCATCTACTTTACCAAAAATAGAAACTCCTGCCGCACCATTCTCTAAAGAATAGCGTATACCGTTTCTCAAATCGTCGAGGTCTTTAAAATCGGGCATAAATAAACCTGCATAAAGAGGGAAACGTCCGTTAAGAGCTTTCACACCTTCGGCAACAGCCGTACCTATCCATTCGGTATTTTCTTTATAAAAACCATGGTAAATCATCGGATACACAGCCGTTAAATTCCAATTCGTCCAATCTTGTCTTACGATACGTTTAGCCACATCGGGTGTAGGAAATACGGCTGCGGTAATGGCTTTATTATGATTGGTTGCAACACCAGTTAGCTCATTCACTACATTGGTTACAGCATCGTATCTGAATTTTTTCCACGACAAGTTTTCTTGTGGATACTCTATTGAGTCTATATTTTGCTTATATTTCTCCGAAAACTTAGCTTTACAAACATCGCAATAGCAATAGTCGTATTCAGGGAGTTCTTGTGTTTGAACAATTCCATATACTTTCCACAAATTGATTGCTAGTATAACATCGCTATAACGAATATAATCTAGGTGGATGCCATCGACATAGGGCTTTTGTAAAGTTTTGTCAACTTCCGCCTTCAAGTATTCGATAACTTCAGGACGAGATGGACACAACCATCGGTAATACTCTACATAAGGTGGTTTGTCAAAACACGATTCTCCTTTTCTGTTTTTAGCATACCAATCGGGGTGATTCTTTTTTAGATATTCTTCGCCTCTATTCATTATCCACATCCAACGGTGCGTTTCTAAACCTTGTGCTTTTGCTATTTTGAAATGCTGCTCATTATCGGCTTCAAAGAATATGCCTTTGATACCCGACTCATAATATTTTTTGTAACGTGCCACAAGTTCTTCATCTGACTCTCCCCCTTTTGGATTTAACCACACCCAAAATTTATGGGTCTTGCTGGTTGCATCGACCGATGATTTGGGTGAAGAATCGGTATTAGTCTTACAAGAAGTAAAAAGAAAGGAGCACGCAATCAGTACTAATAATAGGAAATGACTGAAATGTATTTTTTTCATGTTGAAAAATTTAAACGGTTATTAATTCACATATCCTTCATCATTAATTGTGATCGCCTTAGTAGAGCTATCAGATATAATGACAAAAAATTGATTTTTGGACGATTCCATCGAGATTCTATTTGTTTTACCATCCACCATACAAACTTGTTTCAGATCTAAATCTTTGAGCGTTTTGGCATAAAACCCCGTAGTCTCTTTGTATTTCTTTTGTTTATAATAGATGAGCCAAAGCTGTTGTCTCTGCTTTTGAGAATAAGGCATTTGGAAGGTAGGCAATGCTTCTTTTGCTTGTTTTTTAGAAAACTGAATATAACCCCAACGCTCGGGCAAGTGCATATTTATAACTCCTTGGGGCGACCACACCCAATTGTGTTCGGGTAGGCTTTTACCATACATACCTTTCTTTTTCAGATATTTACCATCCACAATTTCAGTATCCCATTGCACTCTCGAAAAATTCAATCGCCAAATATCACCATCAGTAGGAATTTGAGTATGATTGCCAATAGCTATATCTTGAAAAGGGATAGCTAATTCTACCGTCCATCCAGTATCAGTATCGCTTGCATTATTTAGCGAGCCATATACATGCACAGCGTGTTTAAGGTGGTTACTATCCCAGCCTATCAACGCACCTGAACCTGTGCGGTATGGTTTAGGCAAAAATAGGTCAAATATCGTATTCATCGCATTTATTTCATATTCAAAATAACGATGTGTTGTGTTTTCGGGATCGATGAAAACCTCAAAATCGTTATCATAAAATACGATTTCATCGTGTTTGGTTAAGTTTGCCCAAACATGCGGATCTTCTAATTGGGCTGCTATATAAAGATATTTCTCATCCCAAAGCATTTTTGCCCTCGTCTTGTAATAAGGTTTAGGCTTGAGATCACCCTCAATATCTTCAAAATAATCTGTCCAAACAGCTTGCTCCCACCCCGCATCATTGATATTGCCATCAATAACAACTGGACTGTTTGCAAACGATACGACATAATTTTTAGGCGTTTGGAGCAGATGCTCATAATCTTTGCTTAAGGCTTGAGCTGAAACAAAAATAACATTACTACAAAATAAGATAAATAGTAAAAGATTTTTTTTCATACAAATAAGGTTAATTAGTTTATCTGGCTACGAGACTTGTCGCCTAAATAGCCACCATGATGTCGCTTTGCATAATCTGCCGAATCGAACTTAATTTTACGCATTGTATCTACAACCAGCACATCGCCTATCACTGTCATTACGGTAGTAGATGTGGTAGGGGTCAGTTCAAGTGTACACACCTCATCTGGATTTCCAGTCAATAGGCACACATCGGCTTCTTTGGCTAGTAAACTATCTAGATTGCTCGTTATCACAATAAATTTAATATCTGGAATCAGATTTCGAGCCAACGAAATCAGCTCGATTATCTCACGGGTTTTACCCGAATTGGAGATCAAAAGCATAATGTCATTTTCTTGCAACACACCCAAGTCTCCATGCTGAGCCTCGCTTGGATGCAAAAAAATAGCAGCTGTGCCTGTCGAGCAAAATGTAGTTGCCATATTTTCAGCTATTTGCCCAGCTTTGCCCATACCACTGGTAACGAGCTTGCCCTTTTTAGTGTGTACCTGATCTACAATATAGTCCGTTGCCTTATCAAATGCGTCCGTAATGGGAATATTCATCACGGCATCAGCTTCTTTCCGAAACAATTGTTTTATCTCATCTTTATTCATGCTTCTTGTATTCAGTTACAACAACCCAATCAATTGGTTTTAAACTTATATTTTACAGCCAACAAATCTTCGTTCGCTTTTACAATCTTACTTTTCAGATCATCCTTGTATGCTGCCAACTTAGTTTGTAATGAAGCATCGTTGGTTGACAAAATTTGTAATGCGAGAATACCCGCATTCAACGATCCGTTGATCCCTACAGTAGCCACAGGTATCCCTGGGGGCATTTGCACAATAGCCAATAAGGCATCCATGCCATCTAACGATGAATTGATCGGAACACCAATAACGGGCAAAGTAGTCATGGAAGCAATTACACCAGGCAGGTGAGCTGCCATACCAGCTGCAGCTATTATCACTTTGATTCCTCGTTCTCGTGCCGTCTTTGCAAAGCTCTCTACTTCTTGGGGTGTACGATGAGCTGAAAGAGCATTCATTTCGAAAGGGATCTCCATTTCATCGAAAAATTTTGCCGCTTTTTCCATCACTGGCAGATCGGAAGTGCTACCCATTATGATAGCAACAAGTGGTTTCATATTACAGTATTTTTATATATAAATAAATTGACTTAAAAAAAAATAGAATTTCTTACTTGAAAGAAATAACCAACGAAAAAATCGCTATAAACACAGATAGGTATGCAACAATGAAGCCTACAACAAAGCCCACATATACTTGAGCTGATGTACTATTTCGCAAGCATAAACGAGAAACACCCAAAATACCTGCAAAAAGAAAAAGCCACATAAAAAGAAGTGCTTGATTTGTACCTTTTACATTAAAGCATACCGACATTATTGTACCTACAAGGCAACCTATACCAAGCATGTGTGCACTTATTTTCCAAAAGAGGTTGATGATTAAACCCACAAGTGCTACAATAGCAGGTGCTATAATTAAGCCTAAAAACCAAAGGTAGACGCCGGCAGAGTAGAAAAAGTAGGTCAAACTTACGTTGGATACAATAAAGATAATATAGGGAAAAATACGTTCAGACCGATTGGATAAACTAAGATCTCTTATATACCCAAGCTTAAACAGCGTTTGTATAAATGCAGAAGGTAAAACAAAGGTAAAAGCAAAAACGGGTAATAAGAAACGCAATATTTGCCCCATATACATGCCATAGAAGTTGGTGTATAGTAACAATAAAGTGACACTATATACAGGTATCAAAAAAGGTTGCATCAGTATAGATAGTGTTTTAGCAACAGACTTTGCAATTCGCAACTTTTTAATCTTCAACATAATTTAGATTTGTTTTCTTAATCTGGCTACGGGTATGTTCATCTGTTCTCGGTATTTAGCCACAGTGCGACGAGCAATGATATACCCTTTTTCTTTTAATATATCCGCCAATTTATCATCTGTCAGAGGTTTACGAGTATCTTCGTTGCCAATGCAGTCTTTAAGTATCGCTTTTACCTCTCTCGATGAAACCTCTTCTCCTGCATCGTTTTGCATCGATTCAGAAAAGAAATATTTGAGTGGATACACGCCAAAATTAGTTTGCACATACTTGCTGTTACTCACCCTAGATATGGTTGAAATATCGTAACCAGCAACCTCAGCCACATCTTTAAGAATCATCGGTCTGAGGCTAGATTCGTCTCCTGTAACAAAAAAATCGTACTGAAGATCGACTATGGCTTGCATAGTCCGATGCAAGGTTTCTTGCCGTTGTTTGATGGCATCAATAAACCAACGTGCCGATTCTAATTTTTGCTTCACAAACAGTGCCGTGTTTTTGGCTTCGGTAGTCATGCCTTTTTTGTTATCAATATAGCCTTTCAGCATATCTGAATAGCCTCTACTTATACGCAATTCGGGAATGTTCCGGTTGTTAAGGCTCATAAATACCTCACCATTATACGATTCTACGATAAAATCGGGAATAATCGTATTCATCGTTTGAGACAAAACATCACCCCAATTATTACCCGGTTTAGGATTTAGGGTTACAACTAAATGAATAATATCCTTTAGTTGCTCGTCATCTATACCTAAAGCACGTGTTATTTTATCGTAATGCCTTTTCGAGAAATCATCAAAATATTTTTCAATAACCACAATTGTTTGATCTACCAACCCATTTTTTGGCATACGTTGCAATTGTAGTAATAAACACTCTTGCAAATCGCTTGCCCCTACACCAGCAGGATCGAAGTTTTGGATCACATGCAATATCTGCTGTATCTGATCGGCAGACACATCTAAATTTTGCTGAAACAGCAAATCGTCGGATATAGCGAATACGGGTCGATCTAAATAGCCATTTTCATCGATATTTCCGATAATATATTCAGCTATTTTAGATGATTTATCGTCTAATTCTGTCAGACGTAATTGCTCAATCAGCGATTCGTGCAACGACTCGGCAGACGAAAAAGGAATATCCTCTCTCTGTACCGAAGGAGAGTTACTCAAATGAGGTCCATAATCAGGAATATCGTCTTCGGACAAGTAATCACCCAATGCAATGTCTTCTTGCGTTATATTGTCAGATTCTGAATAATCAGGATTATCAATTGTATCTTTAACATCATCGCTATCGTCGTGTCCCTCGTCTAAAGCGGGATTGTCAACTAACTCTTGCTTTATCCTTTCTTCTAACTCTAGTGCGGGCAATTCCGTCAGCTTTATAACCTGCATTTGCAAGGGCGAGAGACGTTGTTGCTGCTTTTGCTGAAGATGTTGTTTAAGAGCCATATTTACTATTTAAACTATTTCTTTATTCAAATATAAATTTATAACACCCTTTGTTTCAGAATGACTTCAGCCAAAGACAAATCGAATGGAGTTGTAATCTTAATATTAGAACGTTCTCCTTCTACTAAATGAATGGCATGACCGTGCGATTCTACTACAGATGCGTCATCCGTAAACAGATTATTAAAAGGCTGTTCATAAGCTTGTTTCAAAAGCTCAAAATCAAATACCTGAGGTGTTTGAATCATTCTAAAACGATTTCGATCAACAATGCTACTTGTGTTTTCGCCTGTTATTTCACGTAAACTATCAGTTACCTCAATTACAGGTACTACAGCCTTGTGCAGAACTGCTTGATCGAAACATTCTTTTATCAAATTATGCGATACAAAAGGTCTTACAGCATCGTGTACAGCAACTAAACCCGAACTAACTAGTTCAAGGGCATTTTTCACAGACTCGAAACGAGTATCTCCACCATCTACAACATCGTGATATAAGCTAAAGCCATATCCTTTACATAAACGAGACCAATGATCTCGGTAAGAAGAGGGGAGTGCAACAATAATTCGGATCGAATTGTCAAATGTATAAAACGTTTCGATCGTTCTCATCAATATAGGCTTACTATCTACAGCTATAAATTGCTTGGGAAAATCTTTACCCATCCTCAAGCCTTTACCACCTGCGACGATTATCACATTATTCATAAATAATTGTTATTTTTTAATCTAAGTCTTCTAATACCTTTTTTATTTCGGCATCTATTTTGTATAATTTGTCTTTACAATATTTGAGCAACACAGCCGCTTTTTTGACTTCTTCGGCAAGTATATCGACATCCAAATCTCCTGATTCTATTCTGTTTAGTATACTCTGAAGTTCTTCGATAGCTTCGGTATATGTCTTTTCTTTTTTTGCCACTTTCTCTTGTTTTACTTAATATTCATAGCATTTTCTACACAAGGTAAAAAACGTAGCATTTCAATCGCATAAACGTATTTGCTGTAAAAATACAACCCTAAACTTATATAAAATTGTTTTTCGTAGAAAAATTACAATCAGTTAAAAATAAAATTTAAATTTGGAGTAGAATAAACACCCCAAATAGTATGAGAAAAATAATTTTGTGCACCCTATGGTTACTTTCATTACTTATCTATACCAGCTGTACTAATATAAAAACAGTAATGATAAATACTGAAAAACCTGCTGTAATTGCATTAACAAAACAATGCAAAAATATAGGGATTGTAAACAACGCCATACCCCAACCTGAAACATGGGGATACATCAAGTACAAATATACACATAAAGGTGAGAGAATAGATGAACAAGTTTCTATAGAATATCAAAATACTGCAAAAACACTTACAGAATCACTTTTTCAAGAACTTATTGAGATAAATAAGTTTGATAATATATCTCTTTATGAACCGGTTCTTCGCCATGACTTAGACTTTATGCAAGAATTGCCAATTGACACCACTGTAGCAAAAGAAATTTGTGCGGTAATGAATACAGATATATTGATCTCAATTGACCAGTTCTTAGTCAATACTATAGCAGACGAAGTCCCCTACGACTTTGGAGCTACCCTAAGATACCTTGATGCAAAAACAAATACTCGATTGAGAGTTTACTCAAAAACGGGGAAACAGCTTACAGACCCTCTTCTGATTTCTGACAGCATCTATTGGGTAGCTACTTATATTGCGAACAAGCTTATTTCAGATGACTCTATACCCTCATTAGAAGATGCCGTTAAAGAAGCTACGGCATATACAGCAAAGCAGATTGCAAAAGCTTTTGCACCTTATTGGACCCAAGAATATCGTATCTATTATGGTGACGTCAAAGAGGCATCAAAAAAAGTAGAAAACAACGAATGGTTGGAGGTAATCCAGATCTGGCAACAAGCCTTTGATAAAGAAACGAAAACGAAGCGAAAAGCACGTATTGCACACAATATAGCTCTAGGTTACGAGGTGTCTGACAATATTAATGAAGCTCTTAAATGGTCGCAAACCTCAATCGAGCTGTTTGCAGAAGCATTGGATACGAGTATAGATACGTACAACTTGGTGCAGGCAAATAATTACCAACAACAGCTAATAAGCAGGTATAACGATTTTAGAATACTTGATCTAAGTAAAGATTAAACTTACAAAATAAGCTCTGCTCCAATACCCGAAAGGGTATTGAGTGTAATTTTCCCATTGCATACCGTAGTACCCCTAAATGGCTCGTTGGTGATAAGTAAAGCACCATCCAAGTCGGCAAACGAAACGGCTGGGGATAATTGAGATGCTGCTGAAATAGCACAAGATGTTTCGGTCATACACCCAAGCATTACATCAAAACCAAAAGTGGGTGCTAGCTCGATCATTTTTCGAGCCTCGTGCATACCTGTACATTTCATTAACTTTATATTGATGCCCGAAAAAGCCCCTTTTATCCGATCCATATCTACCAAACGCTGGATCGACTCATCGGCAAAAATGGGTAGCGGACTATGTTGAGTTAACCAAGCATTACCCTCCAAATCGGTTTTCTGTAAAGGTTGTTCTATTAATATAGAACCCTCATTTTTTAACCAAAAAATCATATCAAGAGCTTCACGTTTATCACTCCACCCCTGATTAGCATCTATAGCCAGCGGTAAATTGGTTACTGATCGGATTGCTTTAATGATATTTCGATCGTTTTCACCGCCTAATTTTACTTTTAATATTTTAAAATCAGAAGCAACCTCCTTCGTCTTTTGCTTCACAATATCTTCACAGTCTATACCTATTGTGTAGGTAGTATAAGGTGCTTGTTCTCGATCAAGACCCCAGATGTCGCACCACGATTTGCCTTTCATTTTTCCAACCAAATCGTGTAATGCAATATCAACGGATGCTTTAGCTGCTGTATTTCCAATCTGTAAACAATCTACATACTCAAGGATCGACTCTATATCAGTAGGATCCGAAAATTGAGCCAAATTGAGTTTATTTAAAAAACTTGAAACTGAGCTTTGTGTTTCTCCTAGATACTGTGGCAAAGAAGCCTCTCCATATCCCACAATTCCATCATATTCAAGCTCAATCAACACTATTGGTGTGCTTGTACGCCGATAATTTGATGTAGCAAAAGGATATTTCAATTGCAAATCATAGGGGCGATATGATAAATTAAGTTTTGTCATAGGAACTGATACTCTTTATTTTTTCTTCGAAAATGCTTTGTTTAGCCATTGAGGAACAAGAATAGCTCCTATAAACAGGTAGCTATAGTAACTCAACATCCTCCACAACAAGATGATTACTGGAACTAGACCTGCAATAGGTATCAAAGCTCCTAAATAATGTTTGAATATCAATTCGCTCAAACCACTGCCTCCTGGTGTAATACTGAGGATCATTAATATCCACATCACAAACTGGCGTGCAAACACTAACAGATGATCGACAGAAGGCAGAAATGCCATAAAAAGGGCATTCACTACCAAATATCGAGACGACCACGACAGTGCAGTAGCCACAATCAATGGGCACCAATAGGAAAATCCTCGCCCTTTTATTTCGGCAGAGCTAGTGAGTATATCATCACCTGCTTTCTCGGCACTGGTCTTCCATTTTTTAAGAAATGGAAGTTTGAAAAGTCGGAGAAGTACCCATTGTATAGCTTGTGGTTTAAAGAACAAACCAATAATAAGGCAGATGCAAATAAAAAGTTTGACGAGGTAAGCACCAATAAAAACAGTAATTATGCCCACTTGTATAGCTGATATCTGCGGAAATAATTTGCCTACAGGGATAAAAAGAAGTAGAAGAGGAAATATGAGGACAAAAAACATCTCGTCAAGCAGCATGGTAACAAACACCATGGTCGTACTTTTTCCTACAGGGATTTTTTCTTTTGATAAAAATACAATAGCCAAGGTAGACCCACCCACAGAAGAGGGGGTTACAGCAGTGCCAAATTCCGCAAGAAGTGTTATCTTGAGCGATTGCTTCCACGAAAGGAGTTTATCTGTCAGGTATCTGTATCGAATAGTGAAACCTAAATCTCTGCCAACCATACATAAAACAGCTACAAACAGCCAGAAAATAGTATGCCAAGTTATACTAATAGTCTTCAACTCCTCCAATTTCTCGGCATTTTCTACTCCCAACAACTCTTTTGAAGCCATATAAAGAATAATACCTATCCCTATTATTGTAGGTAGTACTATTTTCCAAATACTTATTTTAGAAGGTTCTTGACTCATCTTATTGGGTAATTACAATGAATACAAAAATAGAAATTAATTATGGTATCACATTAATTTAGAAGCCATAATGATGATCTTAGAGTTGTACGTATATAATAAAGTCAGACTTCTAGATCAAAAAGTTGAAAATCAAGTGAAAAAACTACGCTAAGATACTATATAGATAGAAAACTAGTGATATATTTGCGTGTTAGTCTTAATTTATAAAAACAAACGACATGGATTTTCACAAAAACAAACCTATTTATCTGCAAATTGTAGATGCTATTTCGCAAAAAGTGGTATCTAAAGAGTGGAAAGAAGAAACTAAAATACCAACAGTGAAAGAGTTGGCAAAAGAACTAGAGGTAAATCATAATACATTGATGCGCTCACTCGAATTGTTACAAGCAGAAAACATCTTGACTTCGAAAAGAGGAATTGGTATTTTTTTGACAAAAGATTCGTATCAAAATGCTTTGAATCTGATGAGAAGAACATTTTACGAGAATCAAGTCCCCGAATTTTTTGCAACAATGAACTCTCTTAAAATAACATTGGGTGAACTAATCGATCTATACAAAGGCAATAAAAAAGCAAACGAAACAAGCTTTATTTAGTTTAACTAATCAGCCCCCAATTGTATCGATTACCAGACAATCGGTTGAGTTGCTTCCTTAATATCTGATTTTCGGGCTTTTCTAAAAGAGGATCATTGTCAATGATTTCTTTTGCCAAATCACGGCTATATTCCATTATTTGTGCATCTTTGACAATATCAGCTATTTTCAGATTGAAAGCGATGCCACTTTGTTGTGTTCCTTCCAAATCGCCTGGTCCCCTAAGTTTTAAATCCGCCTCGGCAATTTCAAAACCATCATTGCTTTCGACCATAATATGTATACGCTTCCGTGAATCGGCTGATAATTCGTAAGGAGTAATTAAAATGCAAAACGATTGATCGGCCCCTCTACCCACACGTCCTCTAAGTTGGTGTAACTGAGATAGTCCAAAACGTTGAGCACTTTCTATCACCATTACCGAAGCATTGGGTACGTTGACCCCTACTTCGATGACAGTTGTGGCAACCATTATCTGAGCCTCATTGCTCACAAAACGAGACATTTCCATTTCTTTTTCGGCTGCTTTCATCTTTCCATGCACCTTACATACAGCGTATTCGGGAAACACCTCGCAAATATGTTCAAAACCTTCTTCAAGATTTCTTAAATCTATTTTTTCGCTTTCTTCAATCAACGGATACACAAAATATACTTGCCTACCCTCGCCAAGTTGTTTGCGAATAGATTGATACAATGCACCTCTTTTTTTATCATACTGATGTATTGTTTGCACAGGCTTACGACCTGGGGGCAACTCATCGATAACAGAAACATCCAAATCACCGTACACTGTCATAGCCAACGTTCGAGGTATGGGGGTAGCTGTCATAACCAATATATGCGGAGGATTGGTGTTTTTTGACCATAATTTAGCACGTTGAGCAACCCCAAAACGATGTTGCTCATCAATCACCACAAGCCCTAAATTACCGAATTGAACGGTATCTTCGATCAAAGCATGTGTGCCTATCAAGATATGAATTTCTTCGGTCAAAAGGCTATTATGTATAGCCTCTCTCTCTCTTTTCTTAGTCGATCCAGTTAATAATCGCACATGGATATTCAACCCAAACAAAAGTTCTTTGATCGTCTGATAATGCTGGTTGGCAAGTATTTCGGTGGGAGCCATCAAACAGGCTTGAAAACCGTTTCCCATAGCTATAAGCATCACCATAAGGGCTACTAAGGTTTTACCACTACCCACATCTCCTTGCAACAATCGATTCATTTGGTCGCCAGTTGCCATATCTTGACGTATTTCACGTATAATACGCTTCTGAGCACCTGTAAGCGGAAATGGAAGATTTTTTTCGTAAAATTCATTCAAGTAACTACCTACTTGACCAAATACAAATCCGTTCAATTTAGCCTTTCTGGCCGATGTATATCGTAAAATATTTAATTGTAGATAAAACAGTTCTTCAAATTTAAGCCGATACTGGGCATCTCGCAAAATGCTAGGATTGGAGGGTAAATGAATATTATAGATCGCTTGTTTGAGTGATATGATATTTGCTTTGCGGATGATTGCCTCGGGTAGGGTGTCAAAAAGGGCATTCAAATAGGTAGATAAGGTAGCGGCTATAATCTTTTGAAGAGCTTTGGAATTGAGAAAATGCCTTTTCATTTTCTCTGTTGTATTATAATATCCAGATAAGGTTGTTGTTTCTGTCTTACCCTCAATATAAGGATCGATATCAGGATGAGCAATATTGAATTTGGTACCAAAGACAGTGGGTTTGCCAAAAACTAAATAGGGTGTGTTTGCTCGGTATTTCTCAGTTATAAATTTAGCTCCTTGAAACCAAACTAAATCAATAAAGCCTGTTCCATCGGTAAAATGGGCTATAAGTCGCTTATTTCTGCCCTCGCCCATTGTTTCGAATGCAGTAATACGCCCCTTTAGTTGTATATAAGGCATATTGCCATCAACTTCGTGAATATAGTAAATGCGGCTTTTGTCAATATATTTGTAGGGGTAGTAGGTAACAAGGTCTTCGACTGAAAAAATAGCAAGCTCTTTGTTTAAGATTTCGGCTTTTTTAGGCCCTACCCCGGTCAGGTATTTTATGTCGGTATTGGATATATCAGGCATAAAACAATATTGGTTTTAGAATAAATAACCTTGCTCATCTGGATTTACTCTACCCAAATGCCGATATGCCAATTCGGTAACTTCACGCCCACGAGGTGTACGCTTCATAAAGCCCTCTTTGATTAAAAATGGCTCGTATACCTCCTCAATCGTTCCACTATCTTCACCCAAAGCGGTAGCAATGGTAGAAATACCTACCGGGCCGCCTTTAAACTTATCTATAATGGTAAGTAATATCTTATTGTCTACCTCATCTAAGCCGTATTTATCGATATTCAACGCCTCTAAAGCATAATTGGCAATGGCTTTGTCTATCTTGCCCGAACCTTTTACTTGAGCAAAATCCCTTACCCTTCGCAATAGGGCATTGGCTATACGAGGTGTACCCCGACTTCGCAAGGCAATATCTTTAGCTGCATCATCATTACAAGGCACATTTAAGATACTTGCCGAACGAATGATAATTCCTGTCAATGTAGCTGTATCGTAATATTCGAGGTGCATATTGATGCCAAAACGAGCCCTCAAGGGACTTGTAAGCAAGCCACTTCGGGTAGTAGCTCCTACCAACGTGAAAGGGTTGAGTTCAATCTGTACTGAGCGTGCACTGGGGCCTTTATCTATCATGATATCTATGCGATAGTCCTCCATTGCACTGTACAAGTATTCTTCGACAATGGGCGAAAGACGATGTATCTCGTCAATAAAAAGCACATCATTAGCCTCAAGCGAAGTCAGTAAACCAGCTAAATCGCCTGGTTTATCGAGTACTGGACCTGATGTTATTTTGAAGCCTACACCCAATTCGTTAGCAATAATATTAGACAATGTAGTCTTACCTAGACCTGGAGGTCCATGCAGTAGTGTATGATCGAGAGATTCACCTCTCATCCGAGCAGCAGTTACGAATACTTTTAAATTTTCGACAACTTTGTCTTGCCCACTGAAGCTATTAAAATTGAGGGGGCGTAGTGCATTCTCCAGTTCCTGTTCTGCACCACCCAAATTTTCATTATGTATATCGAATGTTTCTATCATCTACTCGCGTATTCATCGCAGTTAAATCAACCGGTTAACGGACTCTATACCGTCTATTTTAAGAATCTGAGAACAAAGTTTCTGCACATCTGCCACACTATGCACAAAAAGACTTACTTTTCCTTCGAAAACACCATCGTTAGATTCTATCATAAGCGACTTGATATTTACCGAATCGGTACTAATATTTTTAGTTATATCATTAAGAATGCCTAATCGGTCTATCCCCCGTATAACAATACTCGACAAAAAAGTATACTCGGTATATTCCCCCCACTCCAGATTCACTATTTTGTCTCCAAAACTGGCTTTCAATTTTTGACCTACTGGGCAGTTCACGCTATGCACTTGCATTTCGTTATTTTCTGTAATAAATCCGAAGACTTTATCACCAGGTATGGGGTTGCAACAAGACGCTATTCTGAAGTTTTTTCTGAAAGAATCCTCTTTCAGAATATAGGTTTTCTTCTTGTCAATGGTTTCCAAATTATCAACCTCTAAAGGGGCTGGCTTCTCTTCAATTTTTTTACCTACTCCAAAAGCTTGCTTGACATACCGTACAAAAATATTAGATGAATCACCTTTCTTTTCTTCAAATAGTTTTTGAGCATCATCGGGCAAAATAATTGTTTTTGTGGCTATGGCTACAAGTAGATCATCCTTCTTTGTTATATTGTTGTAGTCTAGAAGTTTGTCTAATATGGAGATAGGAACATCTTGCATATTAAGCAATTCTTTCAACATATTTTCGCCCTCTTTTGCTACTTCTTTTTTCTTTTTTTTAAGTGCTGCTTCGAGTTTGGTCCGAGCCTTGGCACTGGTTATAAAACCTAGCCACTCCACCTGTGGTGTTTGAGATTTGGATGTTATGACTTCTACTTGGTCCCCACTAGTAAGCTTGTAGCTAAGTGGAACTAATTTATGATTAACTTTAGCTCCAATGCAATGATCGCCAATGTTTGAGTGTAACTCATAGGCAAAATCAAGTGCCGTAACCCCTTGAGCCATTGTTTTAATATCTCCTTTGGGTGTAAAAACAAATATTTCTTGCGAAAACAGATTAAGCTTGATTGTATCTAAAAAGTCAATTGCATTTGGATTTGGATTGGCTAGTATCTCCTTAATGGTTTTAAGCCACTTATCCAATTCGTTATCCTCTTCTATCTTACCCTCCTTATACTTCCAATGTGCAGCAAAACCCTTTTCGGCAATATCGTCCATACGACGACTTCTGATTTGTATCTCTATCCACTCGCCATCAGGCCCCATGACCGTTAAATGTAATGCCTGATAACCATTCGATTTGGGACGACTGACCCAGTCTCTAATACGGTCGGGTCTTAATCTGTAAATATCTGTGATTACGGAATATATATCCCAACAACGCTTTTTTTCGTCTAATTCCAATTCGGTTTCAAAGATGATACGTACAGCAAATAGATCGTATACTTCTTCGAAAGGAATAGCTTTTGTCTGCATTTTATTCCAAACCGAGAATGTCGATTTTTCACGGGCTTTCATATCGTATTTAAAGTCCAACTGATTAAGACGTTCTACTACTGGCTCGGCAAAATGATCGAATACCTCGGTACGTTTACTTCTCGAAGTTTCTAGTTTATGCGAAATAACTTGATAATCTTCGGGATTTTCGTATTTGAAACTTAACTCTTCTAACTCTGTTTTGATTGCAAAAAGCCCCAAGCGATGTGCCAAAGGGGCATAAATATACATGGTTTCGCCTGCTATTTTATGACGTTTGGCAGGAGCCATAGAACCCAGTGTACGCATGTTGTGCAAACGGTCGGCTATTTTTACTAAAATAACACGTATATCGTCTGCCATGGTGAGTAAAAGCTTTCGGAAGTTTTCGGCTTGAGAAGAGACTTGATCGCCAAACATGCCACTCGATATTTTGGTCAATCCATCGACAATTTCGGCTACCTTATCGCCAAAAAGAAGCCGAAGATCATTCACTGTATAGTCTGTATCCTCTACTACATCGTGTAGCAAAGCTGCACAAATAGAGGTTGATCCTAAGCCAATCTCGCGACACACTATGCGAGCCACCGCTAAGGGGTGCATAATATAAGGCTCTCCCGATCTTCGTCTGACTCCTTTGTGTGCTTCACTGGCTACATCAAAAGCTTTTGTTATTATTTCAACCTTTCTCCTGTGATTGGTTTGCAAATAGTCATTGATAAGGGCATTGAACTCTTCTTGTATGAGTAGTTCATCCTCTTTTATTTTGTTTTGCTGTTCTTTATCCATAGAAAAGAATAAAGTTTAAATTAGATTAAATTAGGTTACTATTTGGGAGGAATATTTAATTTTTGCCCTATCTTTAGTTTGCTCGATTTCAAGCTATTGGCTTTCATTATATCACTAGCAGTTAAGTTACCCTTCGATTTTTGAGCAATGCTACTCATCGTATCCCCTTTTTTTACGGTATACACAGAGGCTTTCTTAGGTTTAGCAGGTATCTCTTTTTTTGCCTTTTTAGCTGGTGTTTGCTTCCTTTCTTCTCTGTCATCAATCGTAATTACCTTTCGTTGTGTATTACTTGTATTAATAGAAACAATATTTGCTTGAGGGATAGTTACAATAGCTTCTGAAGCCTTATACGCTGCAAAACTAGAACTATCTATTGGAAGACTTTCACTTGCAAATATATCTTTTGTTTCATCAGCATCATCCAGATCAACAGCTTCGGGTTGTATGACCTTTTCGGGCAAATGGATTACTAAGCGTGTACCTACTTTAGGTAAATTCGATTTTACTTTGTTCCACTTCGAAATATCATTCTTGTCTACATTGTATTTAGCTGCGATTTGAGAAATAGTTTCTCCAATTCTTACTTTATGATAGATGGTTTGAGGCTCGTTAGGTGTACGTGCTTCTCGGGCTGTAGAAGTATCATTGTCCAATACGGTTTCAGCATCCACAGATATACTAGGCTTTCCGTTGGATTTTTTCGCAAAGTATTCAGACAGTTCGGTAGATGCATCTGCTTGATATTCACTGTTGTTTTCTGAATCCGATTGTGTTTGTGAAGGCTGTATCGTTGTTTTATTTTGGCTGTAATATCCTGAATTTTCTGATTTAGGAGCTGTTCTCTTAGGAGTTGCAACTGGCTGATTAATAACAAGAAGCTGTCCTGTACTCACCTTATTTGATTTCAGTCTATTCCATTTTTTTATTTGGCTGGTTTTCACTCCATAGTTAGAGGCAATAGACGCTAAACTTTCTCCTCGTCTAACTTTATGCCGTACCCGTTTGGTTGTAGTTCTTGAGTCACTCTCAACTACGTCAACTACTTTGCGATGAACCAGAAGGTCGTCAGTTCGATAAGCATACACGGCATCTTTTTGCACCTCAAAATCAGCAGCATACTTAGAAGGAAGGGTTAGGACGTATCTCTTAAAATCGCCTGGTACAATCTCATTTTTAAACTGAGGATTCAGGTTTCGAATTTCATCAATAGGTAAATTAAGAACTTCGGCTAACTGTTGCAAGTGTATGTGTCTATCTACACTAATAGTGTCTGTAGAATGTCTATACTTGTATTCGGAGGGACAGATATTGTGTTCTGTATAATAGTTCATAGCATAGGTGGCTGCAATAAAAGCTGGAACATAGCCTCTTGTTTCTCTGGGTAGGTATGGATAAATTGTCCAATAATCGGTTTGTCCTCCACTACGCTTTATAGCCTTGTTAACATTGCCTGGTCCGCAATTATAAGCAGCAATTACTAAATTCCAATCGCCATATATATCGTATAAATCTTTCAAAAAACGAGCTGCCGCATCACTTGATCTGACAGGATCGCGTCGCTCATCAACTAAACTATTCACTTCTAAGTTATACATTCGAGCTGTACCAATCATAAACTGCCAAAGCCCCGTAGCACCTGCACGTGATACGATTGTTGGATTTAATGCCGACTCTATAATGGGAAGGTATTTTAACTCAAGTGGTAAACCGTATTTATCTAATGCTTGCTCAAATATAGGAAAGTAATATTGCGATTTACCTAGAAAATATCCAATGCTATTGCTCCTACGCCCTGTATACATATCAATGTACGACCGTACAATAGGATTGTAAACCAGCTCCATCATTGTGGGTAAATTATACAATCGATCGATATAAACAGACTCGGGATAGGTGAGATTTGAGTTAGAACTAGAATTGCAATCAAGTGCTGGTTTCAGATCTTTTTTCCAATCTATCAAAAGCTGGTCAAAATTTCGTTCCATTTCTTCAGGAACAACAATATCTCTGTCAGTTATAGTATCTTTCAACGAAACCGATTGCTTACGAGATTGTTGTGCAGATAAGAAGATTGTACTACTGAATATAAAACTTGCTATTAATAATTGTTTAAACATCGAGTAAAATTTATTTAGTCATCGATCATTACAAATTATGACTTAGAATTTAATATTGCATTGTAACCCAAAAGTCTTTTGGGAAAAAGCATCTGTTTCTATTTTAGGCTCTATCCTCAATGATAGATCTGGAGAGATATCAAAATCATACAACTCGGCATCTACATAGGCATCAATCATTGACAGAGCATATAGGGCAACAATACCAATAATGCTTAAATCTCTGTTGCGTCTAAAGTAGTCTCGTTGCCGTTTAAAACGGGTTTTATATGTTGATAACTGAGAGTCTGTTAATTGATCTACATCAGTACCTGGACGCAAGAAATGAATCCAATGTTCCTTATTGCTTGTACTCAAAGGGTCTGGTGCCATAATTGCCTTGTACGCTTTGGTGTAATCACCATAAAGTTTACCATTCCAAGATACAGCATAGGTCAAACCCAATAGTCCGCCATATACAATGGGTAGTTTCCAATACTTGCGATTATAAATCTGTCCCAATCCAGGGAAAATAACTGAATAAATAACTGCTCGTGTTGAATTGGGCTTAAAAGGCTTTGTATTTTTCAACATCAGACTAGTTGATGTGTCCAACTCCATTTTATTACCTACCCAAGCTACAGTATCTGCTACTTTAGTTATTGCTAGAGGTTCTGTTGTTTTTTGGCGTAATTGTATGCTATCTTGACTTTGTGCCAACACACAAAATGACATAAAGAAAGTAGCAAAAAGAACTGAAAACGCTCTAACTAACATATATGTATATACGAACAAATTTATATTTTATTTCTTGATTTGATCGAATTTTGTGATAATTCGCTCGAGTTCATCATCAGAAGCAAAAGTAATTGTTATCTTACCTTTACCCTTGTCATTACATGTAAGCTGAACTTTAGCTTCAAAAAACTTCGACAAATGTTTTTTTAAGACCTCAAACTCCTCGGGCGTTGCGGTACTTATTTTTTGCTTTTTCGCCAAATCAAGGGTCTCTTTTTCTTGGATAATATCTTCCAGTGTCTCACCCTTGTTTATGGCACGTACATACTCTTCTACTTTACGAACCGATAATTCATCTTCTAATATAAGCTCGTATACTTCGAGTTGCACTTGAGGGTTTTCGATCGTTACCAAGGTTCGAGCATGAGCCATGTCTATCTTTTTATCTCGGATAGCCATCTGAATTTCGGCAGGAAGCTTCAAAAGACGTAAGTAATTAGATATTGTTGTCCTCTTTTTACCCACTCGCTCGCTCAATTGTTCTTGAGTCAATTGATAAGCTTCGATCAAATTTTGATATGCAAGAGCTATTTCAATTGAGTTAAGATCTTCTCGCTGAATGTTCTCGATCAATGCCATTTCCATGACATCTTCGTCGTCTGCTGTTCGCACATAAGCAGGAACAGTTTCTTGACCAGCAAGCAAAGACGCCCTATATCGGCGTTCGCCTGCTATAATCTGGTAATTGTCGTCATCTATTTTTCGCAACGTTATTGGCTGTATAACACCCAATTGCTTTATAGATACAGCCAACTCGCTTAATGCCTCTTCGTCAAAAACACGTCGTGGCTGATCGGGATTAGGCTGAATGCTAGATAGTGCTATTTCGTTTATAGATGAAGAGCCTTCAACCTTCACCTCATCCATTGTGATAAGGGCATCGAGACCTCTACCTAAAGCGGGTTTTTTCGCCATAAAACTAGTTGATATAAATTATTGGTAAAAAACAAAGTTAAGAATTTTTTTCGATAAGCTCTTTAGCCAACTGCATGTGGTTAGTAGTTCCTTTAGAGGTTGCATCATAAGCTAATACTGGTTGTGCAAAACTTTGAGACTCGCTTAGTTTTACATTTCGCTGGATAACCGTTGTAAAAACAAGTTCTTGAAAATGTTTCTTTACCTCTTCGTATATCTGATTTGCCAAACGCAAACGAGCATCGTACATGGTAAGTAAAAAGCCCTCTATTTCGAGATTTGGATTCAGTTTAGACTTTATTATCTTTATGGTATTCAGTAACTTACTGATTCCTTCTAGTGCAAAATATTCGCACTGAACGGGTATAATTATCGAGTCGGCTGCTGTAAGAGCATTTACAGTTATTAGCCCTAACGATGGCGAACAGTCGATGAGTATATAGTCATAGTCATCTTTTTTAGGCTGTAAAGCCGCAGCCAATCGTTTCTCTCGGTTCTCGATATTGAGCATTTCAAGTTCAGCACCTACTAAATTGATATGCGAAGGGATAATATCTAAATTTTCGTATTCGGTACTTACAATTGCTTGTCCAGCATCAACCTTTCCGATAAGACATTCATAGATTGTACTTTTTATTTGTTTAATGTCCAAACCTAAACCTGATGAAGCATTTGCCTGAGGATCGGCATCTACAACTAATACTTTTTTACCTAATATGGCAAGTGAAGCAGCTAGATTAATCGTTGTTGTTGTTTTTCCAACGCCTCCTTTTTGATTTGCTAATGCAATTATTTTACCCATAATCGTAATAAATTACTTCTTTTATTTTAGGTGCAAAGAAACGAATAAAATGCAGCAGAAGCGACCATATCGCTATAAACACTCGTGCAATTGTTGAAAACTCTGTTTTTGTGTTGATAAAGTATACAAAACGCTAAAGTACAACTATATAGGTTTAATTTTAAACAAAGTATTTGTAAGTCAAATATTTGCTTGGGATCTTGCCTACATTTCGGGCAAAATACCTAATGCGGGTAATAAATTGATTATTCCCTATTTTAATCATAGATTGTTGTATATTTATTTTATATTCAAAATTTTATAGATCATATCTCTGCCATTCAAACCTAAAGAAGGCTATTTCGATAATCAGACTTCAAATTTTTTAGTATCTTTTCTCATGACAACTTCTAGTATCTATCGAAAAGGCTTTCTCACATTATCAGCTATAATTTTGACTAGTTTGCGGAAATAATACCTGAGTACTTCTATTATTCCAAAAGTAGCTTTAGAATCATGATGGTTGGTCAGATGAATCACTGCTCTAAAAGCAATCTCATCGAATCAACTACAATACGGCATTCTATATAATGGATAGTTCCTGTTGATATTATCGTCTACAAACTGTGTTATTAGATTTGAGTACGTGTCGGTTAGATAAATTTTATTCATATTCTTTAAGCTATTTGTATGCTTAACGATATAGGAATAAATTAATAATAATCAACACCTTACATTCTGCAAGGTGTAATCTAATAATGTTTTGTTAGAAATTTAAACAGTTGCTCAGTTTGAATAGAAGAAATAGCGGAGATCTTTTTAAATTATTTTTTCTTAAAATATGAAACTAGCCACAGCAGTGTTACTGCCCCTATGGTAGACATGACAAACAACCCCAAACTGTTATCGATTCGTAAACCTAACACTCCAAATATTAGGTTACCTACAACACCACCCACAATACCGATCACGATATTAAGTAAAACACCGTAATTCTTTTTCATTACTTTCCCTGCAACTAAACCTGCAAAAAATCCGATAACTATTGATACTATGAAACCCATGTTTTTATTTTTATTTAAAGGTGTATTACAGCATATAGCTGTAGATCAAAATTTAGAACTTCCGAATACCCATTATCTCACGCACTTCTTTCAACGTTTTCAAAGCACTTTCTCTTGCTTTTTCAGCCCCTTGCGAGGTTACTTTATGTAGATAAACATCGTCTTTCTCAATATCAAGGATACGCTCACGTATCGGCGAAGTTACTTTGATGATGTCTTCTGCCAACTGTTTTTTTAAGTCTCCGTATCTTATTTCACAGCTATTCCATTTAGTGTCAAAGAACTCTACAACTTCTTGTGCTGAAACAACTTTCAAGATAGTAAATAAATTTTCAATGCACTCAGGTTTTACAGCGTTAGGCTCTTTAGGACCCTCATCAGTCAATGCCCGTTTAACCTTTTTCTCTATTAACTTAGGATCGTCTGCTAAATATACGCAGTTTCCTTCCGATTTACCCATCTTTCCACTTCCGTCCAATCCAGGTATCTTGATTAGTTCATTTCCGAAATTATAGGCAATGGGCTCTTTAAAATACTCAACCTCATATAAGTTGTTGAATCGGCGAGCAAATTTTCGGGTCATCTCTAAATGTTGTTCTTGATCTTTTCCTACCGGTACTTTATCTGCATTATGAAGCAAAATATCAGCTGCCATTAATGTAGGGTAAGTCAACAATCCTGCATTTACGTTTTCGGGGTTTTTACGTGCTTTATCTTTAAACGATGTTGTTTTTGCTAATTCACCCATATAAGCGTGCATGTTCAATAGCAGATACAGTTCGCATACTTCAGGTACATCGCTTTGTACATATATTGTAGAAACAGTAGGGTCAATACCCGCTGCAAGATACTCTACCAGTACATTTTTCACGTTTCCGTGCAAAGCTTTAGGGTCGGGGTGAGTGGTAAGAGAGTGATAATCAGCTATGAAGAAAAAGCAATTGTTTTCTTTTTGCATTTTAATAAAATTGATCAATGCACCATAATAGTTGCCTAGGTGCAAATTGCCTGTAGAGCGAATACCACTTAATACCGTTTCCATACTATATTATTTATTTTATAAGCAAAGTTAATTATTTTTTTTGAGTGTCTACTTGATATTTTCAACCCGATTCCACATCGACTCAATTGCTTTTTTTGCACTACGTGCAAACACATCCATCTTTTGATAGGCTATTTCACCCAGCAAGGCACGTCCCTCATGGTTGGTATACTTTTCGACAGGTATCAGTTGATAGTCAAGTTTGTTGTCTTTTAGAGGCTTATGCACCCATACTAGCGAATAGGAACAGGTGTCGATGGAAACGTTCCCTTCATTATCTTTACTTAGATCAATACGTACCATCATACCTCCATCGGTATTGACAACTTTCATGCCTGATATAAAATTACCGAGAGAGTATGCAACAATATTTTGTATGGCATCGCCTTTCTTTTGGATATCGATGGGCTGTACCACATGCGGATGTGCTCCAATAACAAGACGCACTCCATTTTTTATTAAGAAATCGGCTAAGTCTTTTTGCATTTTGTTCGGTTGTAGTTTATATTCATCGCCCCAGTGTATATTAGCTACAATAATATCTGGATTCATGTATTTAGCTATCTGTATATCTTCGGCTATTTGTTTCCGATCAATCAGATTTATTACATTAGGGTGTCGAACTTCGAAGCCATTTGTGCCATAGGTGTAATTGAGCATAGCAATGCGTATACCGTTTTTGATGAGCATCATCGGGTAGTGAATGTCTCGTTTTTCTGTATTAACATATGTTCCTAGATGCTTTATCTGCATCGAGTCTAACATCTCTATCGTACGCTCTACTCCTAACCTTCCTTTATCGAGCGAATGATTATTGGCTGTAAGGAAAACATCGAACCCTGCATCTCGCAAAGCATAGGCATAGGCATCGGGAGAGCCGAAGCAGGGATACCCTGTATACGCCTTACCAGGTAATGTGGTTTCGAAATTTACGACTGCAATATCAACACTGTCCACGCGATCTTCGATTTGTTTGAAATAGGATGAATAATCATAGCCTTGTTTTGTTTTTGCTCCATCCAATTGCGATTGATGTTGCATGGCATCGCCTGCAAACAAAAGGCTAACTTTGGCATGCTGTGCGTATGATAAAGTGTATAAACTTAGTGTGAGAAATAAAAAACAAATCCTTTTTTTCATGTTCATATATAGATTCATCAAGACTAATTTAATGTTGTGTTAAAAGAGCGAAGCTATTTGTTTAATAATCTCTAATAAGTTAAAGCCTAGTCCCTCTCTTATCCACATGTGTATATTTGACAAAGATAGAATAGAAAGCTTGATATTGCCTTATTTGTCAACCGCAAAACGAAAGTGGGGCACAAAAAATGCTTGGCATATCAAATAAGCAGCATTGTATAGCTAAGTAGATTGTAATAGTCAGTAAATAAATAATTAAAAAACGATTCAAATAGGTGTAATTATATGCAAGCATTTTTTTTGATTTGAACCAATGATTTCTCTTTATGAATAATTATTTGCTTCTTGATAAAAGCATTTGAATAACAACTGCACTAGTGCCAAATGTAGCAAGTCCTGCTTTTTTTTATCACTCATTGAGCTTCGCTTTCACAAGTTTCCATTACAGCCAACAACGAATTTTCTTAGAAAAATAGTTTGATCAACTCGAAAAATGTGTACGCACACATTTGAATACAAAAACAATTTGTATATTTATCGAGCTAAATATGTACCCACATATTTATATATATATACAGGATGACAGATAAAACTACTCGAATAATAGATATTGCAAAAATGGCAAGAGTGTCGATAGGCACAGTTGACCGTGTGTTGCACAACAGAGGAAAAGTGTCCGATGATAAAAAAGAACGTATTGAGAAAATTTTGAAGGAATTAAATTACAAACCCAATGAAGTAGCTCGTTTTCTCGCATCCAAGCGTAATTACAAATTGGCCGCACTTATTCCGTCGTCATCCGACGGCGATTATTGGAACATAATACAAGGAGGAATAGACAAGGCAACTGAAGAACTCAATAAGTTCAATCTGTCATTAGAATATTTCCATTTCGATCAATATAGCCAAAGCTCCTATCAACAAAAGGCTGAACAAATATTGCAACAAGAGTTTGACGGAGTATTGATTTCTGCTCTTTATGAAGAGTCTGCAGCCAAATTATCCAATCAATTAGAGTCAAAAGACATTCCCTACATATATATAGATTCGAATATTTCGGAGCAAAATAATTTAGCTTATTTCGGAGGCAACTCATTTCTTAGTGGCACTATTGCGGCAAAACTTCTCATCAAAGAGATAGGCACTGGTGGCAATATCATTCTCACACATGTGATGTATAAACGCGATGAGGTTTCGGCACAGATGAAAACCCGAGAGTTTGGATTTCTGGACTATTTATCCCAAACCAACTTTTCGGGGCAAATATATGATATCGAATTGACTCCTAATTCTCAATCCGAAAACATTGAAAAGTTGAAGCAAATATTGATGGAATCGAGTAAACCGATTGGCGGTATAGTATTCAACTCACGCATATACCAGCTTATATCTCTGCTAGACAAATTAGATACATCGTTAACCAATAAAATGCGTCTCATAGGTTACGATGCCATTATTCGCAATGCTGAATATCTCAAGCAAGACAGGATAATGTATCTGATTTCGCAGCATCCCGAATTGCAGGGATATGGTTCGTTAAAAGCATTGGGTAATTATGTCGTGTTCAAGCAAACACCTGATAAAATGAATTATATGCCTATTGATATCCTTATTAAAGAAAATGTAGATTACAATAAAAATTATAAACTCTAAATACCACAACACATGAAAAACAACTTGTTTTGTATCGAAGGGAAAGTCATAGTCGTTACAGGCGGATATGGTGTTCTTAGTTCTAAAATGTGCGAATATTTGGCTGCACAAGGATCTAAAGTAGTTATTCTTGGACGTTTAAAAGAAAAGGGAGAAGCCTTAGTGAATAAAATAAAGCAAGATCAAGGCGAGGCTATTTTCTTAGAGTCGGACGTGATGAATAAAGAGGTATTGGAGCAAAATAGAGCCGATATACTTGCCAAATATGGCCAAATAGATGTTTTGGTAAATGCCGCAGGAGGAAATATGCCAGGTGCGACAATAGGGTCTGACAAAACAATATTTGACCTCGAAATAGATGCATTCAGGCATGTAGTGGATCTAAATCTTTTCGGAACTATTCTCCCCACAATGGTATTTGCCAGAGCAATGGTAGATAATGGTGCGGGAAACATTATCAATATTGCTTCTGAGTCTGCATTACGTCCCCTTTCGCGTGTTGCGGGATACGGAGCAGCAAAAGCAGCCGTGGTGAATATGACCAAATATTTAGCAGGAGAGCTAGCCATCAAGTTTGGAGAGAATTTTAGAGTAAACGCTCTTACTCCAGGCTTTTTCATAACAGAGCAAAACAGAGCTTTATTAACCAATCCCGACGGATCGTTTACCGACAGAGGTAAAACAATTATAGCACACACGCCATTCAAACGATTTGGCGAAGCAGAAGAGTTATTAGGCTCTCTTCATTATTTAATCAGCGATGCTTCACGATTTGTAACAGGTACGTTATTAGTCGTTGATGGCGGATTCGATGCCTATTCTATTTAAATATAAATATATACCTATATGATATTGAGTGAACAAACATGGAGGTGGTACGGACCAAATGATCCCGTATCGTTGTCGGACATAAAACAAGCTGGAGCAACCGGCATTGTAACTGCCCTGCATCACATAAAGAATGGCGAAGTATGGACTGTGGAAGAAATAGAAAAACGTAAAACCGAAATAGAAAGGGTAGCACTTTGTTGGTCTGTAGTGGAAAGTATTCCTGTGCACGAGTACATAAAAACACAAGAAGGCGAATACAAAAAATATATAGAAAACTATAAGCAAAGTATCCGCAATTTGGCAAAATGCGGCATAAAAGTTATTACATACAACTTTATGCCCGTATTGGATTGGACACGCACCGATTTGGCTTACACTACCGAGGACGGATCAAAAGCATTGAGGTTTGAACGTGCAGCATTCGTGGCTTTCGATTTGTTTCTGCTCAAACGTCCAAATGCAGAAAAGGAATATTCTGCCCAAGATATAGCTAAAGCTACGGCGAGATTAGAGAAAATGGATGGCGAAGAAAAAAAATTGTTGATTAAAAACATGATTACGGGACTACCAGGAGCCGAAGAAAGCTTTAGTCTCGACGAGTTTCAAAAACAGCTAAACAGATACGAAGGTATAGATGCTGAGCGTCTTTCGTTAAATCTTATCGATTTCTTGAAAGAAATTGCTCCCATCGCCGATGAGGTTGGTGCTGTGTTGGCAATCCACCCCGACGATCCACCTTATCAGATATTAGGTTTACCTCGCATATTGAGTACCGAGGCTGATTTTATG
Source organism: Bacteroidota bacterium (assembly GCA_039799165.1). Taxonomy (GTDB): domain Bacteria; phylum Bacteroidota; class Bacteroidia; order Bacteroidales; family Dysgonomonadaceae; genus Dysgonomonas_A. The sequence goes on along the minus strand of JBDLTH010000127.1, from coordinate 12,172 downwards.
AACCTAGTTAAAGCTGTACCAAATCAATCGAATGGCTTATGTTTTTGCACCGGATCGTTCGGCGTGCGTGCAGATAACGATCTGCCGGGAATGATGAAACGTTTGGGCGACAGAGTAAACTTCGTTCATTTGAGATCGACTCAACGTGACGAAGAGGGTAATTTTTATGAAGCAAACCATTTGGAGGGTGATGTGGATATGTACAATGTGATGAAAGAATTACTCGAAATACAGCAAAATAAACAAAAGTCTATTCCTTTTCGGCCCGATCATGGTCATCAGATGATGGATGATTTGAAGAAAAAAACAAACCCAGGCTATTCGGGTATAGGACGCCTTCGTGGATTAGCCGAGCTTCGTGGATTGGAATTGGGTATAGCTCGCACATTATATAAATCCACGAACCATAATGTTCTGGTTTTAAAAAATTAACAGTTTAACTATGCGTAATCCTTAAATACACTACCGGTGAAGTCAATGTATAGGTATTCTTGCGGAAAACAACATCAGTGAATTGTTGGCGATGTAATTCTGACGAATATACCATGGTTTCTTATCTGGTGGATGTACAATAAAAAAGCACTTCAATTTTTTGAAGTGCTTTTTTATGAAGTAAGGAAAGATTATGCCTTTGATGTAGCAACTCTCTTTTCTTTAATTCTCGCTTTTTTACCTGTAAGAGCACGTAAGTAATACAATTTAGCTCTACGAACTTTACCTACTTTGTTTACAGTGATGCTGTCGATAAATGGAGATTCGAGAGGGAAAATTCTTTCTACACCAATGTTGTCAGACATTTTACGAACCGTAAAACGTTTTTTCTCACCATGTCCTGAAATTTTGATAACAACGCCACGATACTGCTGTACACGCTCTTTGTTACCCTCTCTAATGCGATATGCTACTGTAACAGTGTCTCCACTTTTAAATTTTGGATGTTCTTTACCTGTAGCGAACGCTTCTTCTGCAATCTTAATTAAATCCATGATTATTATAGCCTTTATAAATATATAACACGCAATATTCACGAGTTTGTCTCGTCAGAGATTACGCAAAGCGGAAACAAAAATATAAACAAATCTCGTAACTTACAAGTATACACGCCATTTTTCAATATTTAAAGCTACTTCCGCCCAAAAATTCACGCAAGAGCGATGTAGGTGGCATCTCCCAGTCATTTATGTAATTGAAATAACTTAAAAATTTGAGCAAGCGACTAGCTTCGGCATACTCAGGTGCATTTTTTGCTACTTGTATGAGTATGGGTTCAGCATATCTGCGTAGAGCAGCTAATTCGTACATGGTAGCCGAATTGAACATGACATCGGCATTTTCTTGAAACGGAAATATCCATTTGTCTTCGCCTCTGCGGACACTTTCCCACCTTGATATAGTATCGATTGCGGAATAGTTTCGGTAACGATAATCTCTTACTAGTCTACGCAAAAGTCGATTATCGGTTGTAGGTATCCAGTTATGGTCGTCTAACGAAATGGTCGTCAGAGCCGACACATACACCAAAAACTTCTTACTATCGTCAATCTGCTTCGTCAATTCAGGATTAAGACCATGTATACCTTCTATTATTAACACATTATCATGTTCTATCTGTAACTCATGCCCTTTGTATTCACGCTCTCCTGTTGTGAAATTGTAACTTGGTAATGTTACCTTTTCACCATTCAACAAGCCCATCATATCATCATTGAACTGTTTAATATCTAAGGCGTAGAGCGATTCGTAATCGTAATCTCCATTTTCATCTCTTGGAGTGTGTATTCGGTTCACAAAATAGTCATCGAGCGAAATGCCAATAGGCTTTATCAAATTTACCATCAATTGTACTTCGAGGCGCTTCCTAAATGTTGTTTTTCCTGACGACGAAGGTCCTGAAACCAAAACAATGCGGACACCATCTTTGTTGAAACGATCAGCTATTTTTTGAGCTATATCAGCAATCGATTTTTCTTGTAAGGCTTCTGCTACTTTAACTATTTCACCCATACGTCCTGTTCGGTTTGCTTTGTTGAGATCCGAAACATTTTCCATACCCAATATTTTCAAAAACCGAAGATGTTCTAAGTATACTTGTTGCATTTTGGGTTGCTCTATGACGGCTTCTAACTCGATGGGTAGTTCTCGATTAGGCACTCTTAGTAAGAAACCATTAATATAGGGTTCTATATCATAGAGTTTAATGTATCCGCTCGATGGCACAAGGTAGCCATAAAAATAGTCGAAGTAGTCGCCTAAGCGATAGTATTTGGAGTAAAGTGAATCTGAACTTTCAAGTAGTGTTGCTTTATCCTCAAAACCTTGTTCTCTGAATAGTTGTATCACTTTATCTTTTTCGTCTTCAAGAGCTACAAATGGAATATCATTTTTTATGAGGTTGTCCATTGCTGCTTTTACTTGTTCTATTTGCTCCTGAGTAAGCGTATCTTCTCCCACTACTGTGCCATAGTACCCTTTGGCAATAGGATGCTCTATCTTCACTTTTCCATTGGGGAAAACTTCTGAAATGGCTTTGGCCAGAATAAAGCAAAGCGAGCGTACGTAGGTTCTCATACCTGACGATTGGCTAATGTCTACAAACTCGATGTGCTTGGGTTGATACAGCCGATAATCGAGCGATTCAGTTTTATTGTTGACCTTGCAATTTACCACCTGATAGGGCATATCTAATTTTAAGAGTTTGTAGGCATCCGAGAGCGAGACACCTGTCGGTAGATAGTGGTATTGCTGGTCATTTTTGCAAAAAACTTGTAAAACTTGATCCATGATATTGTGTTTTAGTTTTTACGATTATGCTTTAGAGTTTGGTTCGTTGATCTCTGAAAATCTGGACTATTGATATTGGCAGGATAAAGCTTTTTCAGAAGATCGTCTCTGTTTAATTTCCGTAGCGATTTTATGATATTCGGTTTATAATCTTTGTCATACCAAAAGAAAAACTGACGTTGTGCTAGTTTCTGTTCTTTCGTTTTGGCTGTATATGTTTTCTCTAGCGTGTATGGGTGGTATCCAGTATAATATGTTTCGGTAGCTAAAGTCATTGGCGAGGGTGTAAAATCTTGCACTTGTTCCAAATTAAAGCCTAGAGGTTTCGTTGTAACTGCTAATTCTGCCATATCGGTATCAGTACACCCAGGGTGCGATGAAATGAAGTACGGTATAATTTGTTGTTTCATACCACATTCTTCATTTACTTTATCAAATATTTTTTTGAACGCATAAAAGTGTTCGAAACTAGGTTTTCGCATTTGTTTGAGTACGCTATCCGAAGTATGCTCAGGTGCTACCTTTAAGCGTCCCGATACATGGTTTTTTATTAACTCATATGTATATTCTTCTGCTGCTTTATTCGCCTTTTCGTCTTCGGTACGGTGCATCATCATATCATATCGTACCCCACTGCCTATAAATGATTTTTTGATTTGAGGAATAGAGTCTACAGCCTTATAGATATCCAGTAAGGCTGAGTGGTCTACATTCAGATTTTTGCATATATTTGGATGCACACATGATGGACGTTTGCATTTTCCGCAGATAGACATATCTTTACCTTTCATGCCATACATATTGGCAGAGGGACCTCCTAAGTCGCTCAAATATCCTTTAAAATCGGGCATTTCTGTAACTTGTCTTACCTCCCTCAAGATAGACTCTTTGGAGCGTGAGGCTACAAATTTGCCTTGGTGAGCCGATATGGTACAAAAAGCACATCCACCAAAACATCCTCGGTGCATATTTACCGAAAATTTAATCATCTCGAAAGCTGGTATTGCTTTTCCTTTGTATTTAGGATGAGGCAATCGTGTATATGGCAGATCAAATGAGGCATCAATTTCATTTTGGCTCATTGGTGGAAAAGGTGGATTGATTACGGCAAATTGATTGTCATGCTTCTGGATAATGCGAGAAGCATTCATCATGTTAGATTGCTCTTCCACGATCTTGAAATTTTTGGCTTGATTTATTTTTTCTAGCAAGCACTCTTCGTAAGAGAATAGATTTATATCCCCCTCTTCAGCCCGATAGTCATCCGTAAGATATACCGTTTGCTTTATGTCTTTTATATCGCAAATATCTCTACCATTCTCAAGCTCTAGTATCAGCTTTCTTAAAGGCTGCTCACCCATTCCATATACAAGAAGGTCTGCTTTCGAATCTAGTATTATAGATTTATGTAACTTATCCTCCCAATAGTCGTAATGAGCCACACGGCGAAGTGAGGCCTCAATCCCTCCCAAAACAACAGGGACGTCAGGAAAAAGCTCTTTTAGTATTTTTGTGTACACTAGCGAGGGTCTGTCAGGACGCATTCCCGACTTACCATCTAGCGTATACGCATCGTCAGATCGTAAACGCTTGTTTGCTGTATAATGGTTTATCATCGAATCCATTGCTCCAGCAGTAACACCAAAAAACAAACGAGGCTTTCCTAATTTCTTAAAGTCGCGCAGGTCATCCCTCCAATTAGGTTGGGGTACGATGGCAACTTTTAGTCCTTCACTTTCTAGTATTCGACCAATCACGGCAGCTCCAAAGGCGGGATGATCTATATAGGCATCGCCAGAGAAGAGTATCACATCTAATTGATCCCATCCTCTTAGCTCTACTTCTTTTTTGGTTGTAGGTAACCAATCTGTCAATCTATATTCTTTCATAATGTTTAGCAAAAATAAGCTATTTGCACTAAAGTTAGCGTATTAAGTGTCGTTAATTAATAGAGTGAGCTTTACTTCCCCTGCCAAATTCTTGGTTAGCTCCAATATAGCCCTATTATCACATTCGATTAACATCATCAGAGTTCTACTTAATATGGTTGATATTGCAAGAGTATAAGGAGTTTTAACTGACTTTTTTAGAGGTAATGAGCATATATTTGAAAAATTATTCCTTATTTCGCAATCTAAAGATCAAATATATCTATTTATTATATATCACTCATTTATGCAACTCTCATTCTCTGCTCAACAAATTGCTGATCTACTAAAAGGATCAATTGAAGGTGATCCTGATGTAAAAGTGAGTAATTTTTCAAAAATAGAAGAAGGAAAGCCAGAGACATTGTCGTTCTTGGCAAACCCTAAGTATACTCAATACATATATACAACCCAAGCTAGTATTGTATTAGTTGACGCTAGTTTTGTTGTTGACAAACCTGTAAAAGCAACCCTGATAAGGGTGAGCAATGCCTACGCAGCTCTTGCTCTGTTATTGGATATTGTAGAAAAAGCAAAGCCTAAGAAAACAGGGATTGAGAAGATGACTCAAATTGCAGAAACGGCTAAATTAGGAAAAGATTTGTATATTGGCTCTTTCTCTTATGTGAGCGATTATGCAACCATTGGCGATTATACGCAGATATACCCACAAGTATATATTGGAGAAGGCTGCTCGATTGGTGCTAATGTAATTATACATCCAGGGGTGAAAATCTATGCGGGATGTAAAATAGGCAACAATTGCATCCTTCACTCAGGTGCGGTTATTGGTTCTGACGGTTTTGGATTTGCTCCAGAAGGAGATATCTACAAAAAAATACCTCAAATGGGTATTGTTGTTGTTGAAGATGATGTAGAAATAGGTGCTAATACAACCATAGACCGTGCGGTAATGGACGCAACCATTATTGGGAAAGGTGTTAAATTAGATAACTTGATACAAATAGCACACAATGTAGAAATAGGTGCTAATACCGTCATGGCTTCGCAAGTAGGCATATCAGGATCGACAAAAATAGGAACGCACTGTATGTTTGGTGGGCAAGTCGGTTTAGCAGGACACATTACCATTGGCAACAATGTGAACATAGGTGCTCAATCTGGTATCATGAGCAATATAGCCGCTGATGCTCAGATATTAGGATCACCAGCTATACCAGTCAAGAACTTTTTCAAATCGAGCGTTATATTCTCCAAGCTACCCGATATGTATCGACAAATAGCACAACTGGAAAAGGAAATAAAGGAATTAAAATCGAATCTCAAATAAATAAAATTCAGATATAGCGGCATGTAGCAAATGTGGCTAAGTAATAAAAAATGGAAAAGCAAAAAACATTAAAAGGAAGTTTTTCTTTGCAAGGAAAAGGATTACATACTGGATTGGCAATAACCATAACCTTTCATCCTGCTCCAGAAGACCATGGATATAAGATAAAGAGGGTTGATTTAGAGGATGCCCCTATTATTGACGCATTGGCTGAAAACGTGGGGGGGACACAAAGAGGCACTGTGTTGGTCAAGGGTTCAGCTCAGGTAAGCACTATTGAGCATGCCATGGCTGCTCTATATGCTCTGCATGTAGACAACTGCCTAATTGAAGTTAATGCCCCAGAATTTCCAATATTAGATGGTAGTTCAATTCAATACGTACAAGGGATAGAAAGAGTTGGTCTTGTTGAACAAAGCAGCGATAAAGACTATTTTGTAGTACGACGCAAGATGGAAGTTGTAGACGAAGAAACAGGTTCTAAATTGATTCTTCTTCCTGATAATAATTTTTGTATAAATTCTTTTATAGAGTTCGATTCTACATTTATACCAAACCAATCGGCTACATTAGACGATATTAATAAGTTTTCGACAGAGATTGCCGATTCTCGCACCTTTGTGTTTGTGCGTGAAATTCAAAAACTGTTAGAAGTTGGGCTTATCAAAGGGGGTGATTTAGATAACGCTATCGTTATCTATGAGCGTAAAATATCGCAAGATGCGTTTGATAAACTTGCCGATTTGCTTGGCGTACCTCACAAGAGTGCCAATGAACCAGGATACCTTAATAACAAGCCCTTACAGTATGCAAATGAGCCAGCACGCCACAAGTTACTTGATATAATAGGTGATATTGCCTTGATAGGGAAACCAATAAAAGGACGTATTATAGCAACTCGCCCAGGTCATAAGATCAATAATCAACTCGCACGTGCAATACGCAAACAGATTAAACAAAACGATGTGCAGCCACCCATCTATGACCCAAATAAAGAGGTGGTTATGGATATCAATAAGATAAAGGAACTACTACCTCACAGGTATCCATTTTTGATGGTTGACAAGATTATAGAGATGGGGCAGAAATATATCGTAGGCATCAAAAATATAACGGCGAACGAACCTTTTTTTCAAGGACATTTCCCTCAAGAGCCTGTTATGCCAGGGGTTCTTCAAGTAGAAGCCATGGCACAAATAGGAGGACTACTTGTTCTGTCAAACGTTGATGAACCTGAAAGGTACTCTACCTATTTCCTGAAAATAGATAATGTGAAATTCAGACAAAAGGTGGTACCAGGAGACACATTAATATTCCGATTAGACATGATATCTGAGATTAGGCGTGGAATAGCCAATATGAAAGGATATGCTTTTATTGGCGAGAAAGTGGTATCGGAAGCTGAGTTTACAGCACAAATAGTAAAAAATAAATAAAATACGCATGTCAAAGATTTCACCAAATGCATTTATTCATCCAAATGCAAAAATAGGAAACGAGGTTATCATCGAAGCCTTTGCATATATAGATGACAATACAGAGATTGGGGATGGTACACAGATTATGTCGGGTGCAAATATCAGATGGGGAGCTCGGATTGGTAAAAAATGCACCATATTCCCTAGTGCTGTGATAGCAGGTTTGCCCCAAGATCTAAAATTTGAAGGTGAAGAATCTTTTGCTGTGATAGGCGACAATACCACTGTACGCGAGTGTGTAACGGTTAGCAGAGGCACAAAGACAAAGGGGACAACCCTCATTGGCAACAACTGCCTTTTGATGGCATATAGCCATGTTGCACATGACTGCATCATTAAAAACAATGTCATTATAGGAAACGCATCTCAACTGGCAGGTGAAGTAGAAGTTGATGACTATGCAATACTGAGTGCCTCTATTCTGGTGCACCAGTTTACGCGTATAGGGCGACATGTGATGATACAAGGAGGTACTAGGCTAGGTAAAGACATCCCTCCTTACATTATTGCAGGACGAGACCCTGTGTCGTATGCAGGGATTAATCTAGTTGGTTTGCGTCGTAGAGGATACTCAAACGAACAGATCAATCAAATACAAGAGGCTTATCGCATAATTTATCAATCAGGATATAATTTTTCCGATGCAGTGGCTAAAATAGAGAGCGAAATTCCCCTTAGTCTAGAAGTTGAAGAAATTGTAGCTTTTGTCAAAAACTCGCCTAGAGGCATTGTAAGAGGTTATATGTAAGCGTTACAATCACCCTAGCCCTTTTTGTTAAGGTTTAGGGTGGTAATTATATATGGTGTCTATCTAATTTAGTTTACTCACAATCATTCACCCTTGATACCTATATTCAGGTTATCTGCTCTATAATTATCAATAAAAGGGATGTAATAGCATCATATCCTCAAACAACAGGGCTCAACAAAAAATAAATCTGTTATATTTGTGTAATTATAATATCATACGATATAATCAATATCAACAGTTACAAAGCCAAACAAGTGCATTCTTTGCTTTCCAAGCATAAAACAATAGTACTATTGTGTAGTATATCAATTCTTTTTTTTGCATGCTCTACAAAAAAGAATACAAGTACTACACGTTTGTATCATTCTGTTAATACACGATACAACATTTACTTCAATGCCGAGCAAGCATATAGAGAAGCACTAAAGGCAAAACAAGAATCGCATACCGATACCTTATCCCAAATTATTAATGTTTTCCCAGCGTCAGTTAAATCGAGCAATGCAAACACTCCGGCCAGTCGAGATTTTGAAAGGGACAATAGGTCATTTTCATCCCCAAAATCAGGTTCTGATTATTCATCCACAAATTCCTATTCTAATCAACAATCAGGTGGAGGTTCTTTTTCCCGATCGATCGATAAAAACACAAAAGCAATAAAACTACATTCTATAAAATCGAAGCCTGAACGAAACCCAAATAAGAAGCGAGACCCAAAGTATCAAGCATGGCTAAAACAACAAGAATTTAACCCATTTCTAAAAAATGCGTGGCTTTTGTTAGGTAAATCGGAATATCAAGATGGCGATTATCTACAGTCTATCTCTACCTTTGCTTACATCACACGCTTATATAAAACAGATGCCGAGGTAGTTGCCGAAGCTCGCATGTGGATGGTGAAAGCTAACGTGGCGATGGGTTGGACATACGAGGCCGAAGATATTTTAAACCAGATTAGACTTGCTGGAGGTATTCTGCCTAAATTGAAGCCTGAATATGATAAAATTTATGCCGATTTCTGGATCAAACAAGGTAAGTATGCCCAAGCCGTACCTTATCTTGATAACGCGATACAACAAGAGCGTGATGGTTTGCAGAAGACCCGCCTCAAATATTTGTTAGGGCAGATCTATAAGGAGTTAGGCGATCCTCAAAAAGCTTATGCTGCATTCGATGCAGTACATGGGTTGAACACACCCTACTTTTACTCGTTCAATGCTCGTATCCAACAAGCCTCTTTTGCTGATGGTAACAATCGATTGCAAATACTAGCCATGCTAGATAAGATGGCAAAAGATCCTAAAAATAAAGAATACCTCGATCAGGTTTATTACGCCAAGGGCAATATCTATTTGAATAGTTTAGATACAGTCAATGCCATCAAGAATTATAAAGAGTCTATTGCCAGAAGTACACGAGGAGGGTACGATAAAGCCCTTTCGGATGTAGCTTTAGGAGGTATTTATTTTGCAAAAAAAGAGTACACCAATGCCCAACCATGCTATTCGAGTGCATTGAATGGGTTGAGCAAGAGACATCCAGCCTATACATCTGTTGCATTGCGATCGGCAGTCTTGGACGAATTGGTGGTACATGTTGAAGCTGTACACCTACAAGACAGTTTACAGGCATTGGGTCAGATGCCTGAGGCTGAGCGTCTCGATGTATTAAATAAATTGATAGCAGAGCTAAGAAAAAAAGAAAAAGAAGAAAAATCACGTTCCAATCGCGAGGCATTGCTATTACAACGAGAGCAAAATACACCCATAAGCAGCCCTATATTTACGCAGAATATACCTTCGATGCCTGTGCCTAGCACACCTTCGTTTGGAAACAATTTTGGCGAAACGTCCTCTTTCTACTTTTATAATCAGCAGGTTGTAACACAAGGCAAAGCCTCTTTTCAGCGTCAATGGGGAAATCGTAAATTGGAGGACAATTGGAGACGAAAAAGTAAGGAGGTTGCAATGCTCCTTGCCAATCAAAAAGAAGCAGATCAATCGAAGAACGATTCTATGCCAGCTCCCGATATCTCAGCTATAAGTGGTTCTACTGCTGAGGCAGATATCTATTCCATCGATTTTTACCTTCAACAAATACCGATGGCACCCGACGATATTACAGCATCGAATGTGATTATAGAAGATGCTTACTTCAACATGGGTAAGATTTACAAAGACAAGCTAGAGGATTACAACTTAGCTGTTGATGCCTTTGATACCGATTTGAGGCGTTTTCCCAACACTCCGAATCTTCAGGAAATTTATTATCAGCTTCTTCTCATTTACTTGAAATTGGGAAATAAAGAAATGACCGAACATTATCGCCGAAACATACTCAATACTTTCCCTAAAGGAGCCTACGCATCCTCACTCTCAGACCCAAACTATGCTTGGAATATGCTGAATATGCACAAGTTGGAAGATGCCCTGTATCAAGAAACATACGAACTGTATTTAGCAGGTAAAGTGAGCGAGGTGAGAGCTAATTACGCTTCGATAAAAGAAAAAAATCCATTATCAAGCTTGATGCCCAAGTTTATGTTTCTGAATGCCTTGACATATGCTCAACGAAATGATGCAAATGAATTCAAATCTAATTTACAAGATCTTATTACTGCCTATCCTGATGCCGAAGTAACTCCTGTGGCAACAGAGATGCTAAGGGGTATTATGAGTGGACGACAATTGTCTTCCGATAATTCACCATTTAGGGGGATGATTTGGGATATAAAATTTGGTGGAGACACCTTAGGTCTGTCTGAAGGGCTAGACTTTGTAGCCAAGGCCGAAACCTCGTATATGCTTTTGTTTGTGTATACAGCTCAATTGATCGACAAAAATCAATTGATTTATGAAGTAGCCAATTATAATTTCTCCAATTATATTTACCAAACATTCGATTTGGCTTTTTCTCAAACAAATTCGCTGGAAATGATGCAAGTGAAAGGATTTAAGAATCTCAAGGATATTGTTTCGTATGTTGATAAAGCTTTTGCGAAAAATTCGTTGATGAGTCAGCTTGATCCATCTATTATTCCCATACCCATCTCGGATGATAACTATATTGCTCTGATGAATGGTAGAACAATAAATGAATATTTCATATTCTTAGAGAAAAATTATACCAAGGAAATGATTAGTCTGATTAGGTATTGGGGCCAGCAACGAAATAAAGGAGCAGGGCAAACCTTACCCAAAACAGAAACATCAAGTGCTCTTAGATCCGATGTAAGCCCTCAAAATATACCAGAGCCAACACCCACCCCAGTAGTGGTAGATAGTGCAGAACAGCTATTGCCTCAGGTGATACCTGTTTCGCCCATACTGCCCCATCAAGAAAAAGCTAAGGCGAGAGAGACGAAAGAAGAATTTGGATTTGACAAGGTAATGTCTGATGACCAAATTGAGAAAATGGATAATGTAATCAATAAAGTTTCTGATTTGATTAGTAATCCAGTAGATGGAATAAAAGGTATATTCAAATCGTCAGGAAGTAGTTCAAACTTATCAAAAGAAGAAAAGCAAGCTGAAAAAGAAGCTCGTAAGCGTGAAGAAGCAGGACAGAAAAATAGTAAAGCAGTAGAGGAAGCACGCATAAAAGCTGAAAAAGAAGTCGAGAAAATGCGACAAGATTCTGTCCAAGCAGTTAGAAATAAAGCGGAAGTGAGAATTATTAATAAAGTATCGAAACAAAATGATACAAAATTGATAGAGAAAGAAAAGGAAGCATCTCGAAAAGAAAAAGTGAAAGAGCTGAAGCTGAAAGAAAAAGCTCGACAGGAAGCTCTTAAGCAAAGAGAGCGTCAACGCAAAGAACTACTTAAGCAAAAGGAGCGTCAGCGTGAAGAACGATTAAAAAAACAAGAAGCAGCACGTAAAGTCTTTGAGCGAAAGGGCAAACAAGAAAATAGATAGCTTCTGTTGTATCAACAAAAAATTAG
>JBDLTH010000126.1:0-9515 GCA_039799165.1 Bacteroidota bacterium | reverse complement strand
TCTAAAAAAAACAAACAAAAACGCAAACCAACAAAAAAAACAACGACTCTCAAGGCTTTCTCTTTGACGAATTTGTGGATAATGATAGGGAAGATAAAATATATTCGAATCTCAAGGAGTTAAAAGATACGGAACATGCATATCATTTTATTGATAATGAGTATAAAATGATGGATTTAAATGCAAAAATTTTGAATCAAAAAAATTGCTCATTTGACACAGAAACCACAGGTATAGATCCCAACATATGCGAAATAGTGGGAATGTCATTTTCGATCAAAGAAGGAGAGGCATATTATGTAGCGATCTCTCCAAAATTTGAAGAAGCAAAAAAACAGATCGAAATTTTCAAACCGTTTTTCGAAAATCAAGATATTGTTAAAATAGGACAAAATATAAAATATGACATCATTGTCTTAAAAAAATATGGAATAGCCGTAAAAGGAAAATTGTTTGATACAATGATTGCTCATTACCTTATCAATCCAGAATTGAGACACAATATGGATTATATGGCAGAAACCTATCTTGGCTATAAAACCATACACATAGAAGAACTGATAGGACCGAGAGGAAAAAATCAGTTGAATATGCGAAATATTCCTCCCAAAAACATTTGTGATTATGCGTGCGAAGATGCTGATATAACACTGAAACTGAAAAATATTCTTGAAAAAGAAATAGAAAAAAATAATGTATCTAGCTTACTACACGATATAGAACTTCCGCTTATCTATGTGCTAGCAGACATGGAAAATGCAGGGGTAAAATTAGATACCAAAGCACTAAAAGAGTCATCAGATAACTTGACCAAAGTGTTAGTGAATATCGAAAAAGAAATATTTGAACTAGCAAATCAAGAATTTAATATCAATTCGGCAAAACAAGTTGGAGAAGTTCTTTTTGATAGATTAAAGATTGTAGAAAAAGCTAAAAAGACCAAAACAGGTCAGTATACCACTAGTGAGGAAACCCTAGAAAGCTTAAAAGATACACACCCCATTGTTACAAAAATACTGGAATATAGAGGCTTAAAAAAACTACTTAGTACGTATATTGATGCCCTTCCACAACTCATAAGCCCATTAGATGGTAAAATACACACCTCTTATAATCAAACAGTTACATCGACAGGTAGATTGAGTTCGACAAATCCAAACCTTCAAAATATACCGATCCGAGATGAGCAAGGAAAAGAAATACGAAAGGCGTTTATTGTAGATGATGAGCATATATTCTTTTCTGCTGACTACTCGCAAATAGAACTTCGGATAATGGCACACTTAAGTCAAGATCCAAATATGATAGAAGCATTTAATAGCAATCAGGATATACATGCTGCCACTGCTGCCAAAATATACAAAATACCCATCGAAGAGGTAACATCAGATATGAGGCGAAAGGCTAAAACTGCCAATTTTGGTATTATATATGGCATATCAGTATTTGGCTTAGCCGAAAGACTTACCATACCTCGATTTGAAGCTAAAGAATTGATTGATGGTTATTTCGACACATACCCCAAAGTGAAAGAATACATGGACGAAAGTATAAAAATAGCTCAAGAGAAAGGGTATGTAGAAACAATATCGGGACGTAAACGCTTCTTGCCAGACATCAACTCGCGCAATGCAACTGTAAGGGGATATGCAGAACGTAATGCAATCAATGCCCCCATACAAGGCAGTGCTGCTGACATTATAAAAGTAGCGATGAATAATATATTCAAACGATTCGAAAATGAAAAAATAAAATCGAAAATGATTTTACAAGTACATGATGAGTTGAATTTTAGCGTATGCAATGATGAATTGACACACGTGGAACGTATCGTTACCGAAGAAATGGAAAATGCCATCAAATTGACAGTAGCTCTTAAAGTAGATTGGGGTACTGGCAAAAATTGGTTAGAAGCACATTAATATCTATATAGAACATGCTCGACGGATTTGTAGAATACGGATACATTGGATTATTTTTGGCTGCCTTTTTGGCCGCTACTATTTTACCTTTTGGATCAGAATTTGTTTTTGTTACCCTAATAGCATTAGGATTAGACCCTTGGTTATGTGTTTTTGTGGCTTCCATTGGCAATTGGTTAGGAGGCATGACAAACTATTATCTGGGCAAATTAGGTAAAATAGAATGGATAGAAAAATACTTGAAAGTAAGCAAATACAAAATAGAAAGCATAGAAGACTGGCTCAAAGGAAAAGGAGCTATTATGGGATTCTTTAGTTTTTTACCTGCTATAGGTGATATTATTGCCATTGCATTGGGCTATATGAGGGCTAATGTATACCTGTTTGCAATAAGTATGTTTTTAGGGAAATTTGGTAGATATGTTGCCATTATGTATGGTGTAAACTGGTTGATGTAAAATGAATACACGCTTGCATCTGGTCGAAAAATATTGGTCGTACTTATTGCTCATGTGTGCAATATTGTACATAATAATCTGTAAATCATATATTTTAGATACATTTGTCTTACTCACAGGTGTATTGTGTGTAGCCCTAGTTGCACAAGGCAATATTTGGAACTATCCAATAGGTGCTATCAATACAATAGCGTATGCATATGTAGCTTACCAAAACAAACTATTTGGTGAGGCTTTACTCTTCATGTTCTTTTACTTTCCTACTAACATTGTTGGGTACTTTTTGTGGAAAAAGAAAATTACACAAAACATCGTTATAAGTAAATCGTTATCAACTAAAAACAAACTGATAATAGCAATTAGCCTTGCTATAACAACAGTTTTAGTAGGCTTTGTTTTGAAAAGTATACCCGAACAAAACAATCCGTATATTGATGCCTTTATCACCACACTATCTGTTGCCGCAACGCTATTGATGATTAAAAGATACAGCGAACAATGGATACTCTACATCATCTTAAATTGTTTTTGTGTACTATTATGGACAATAAGGCACATTAACGGAAGCGAATCGGCACTAAGCATGATTGGGATGTGGAGCATTTTTCTGGTAAATGCTTGTTACGGATATTACTCATGGACTAAAAAACTTAGTAAAGAAAACTGTAAATGAAAGTAGAAATTATTATAGATATATTCTACTAATTAATAATACATTAACAACCAAACAATCTATGTCAACCATATTATTTAACGAAATAGTTTTTGGACCTATACACAGCCGCAGATTAGGAATATCGTTGGGTATTAATTTATTACCTTACGACGGTAAGATTTGTTCGTTCGACTGTATTTATTGTGAATGCGGATATAACAAAAATGGAAGAACCAAAAGTCCACTACCCTCTCGTGAAAACGTAAAAGCAGCACTTGAATATAAGTTGCAAAAATTGAATGAGGAGGGTATAAAACCAGATGTTATTACGTTTTCGGGCAATGGTGAGCCTACCCTGCACCCACAATTTGCCCAAATAATAGATGATACAATAGAAGTTCGCAACAAATATCTTCCCGAAGCTAAAATAAGCGTTTTATCGAATGCAATGAATATAGGCAAGGAGCATGTATTTAATGCCCTTAAAAAGATTGAAAATAATATTCTAAAGCTAGACTCTGCTTGTATAGATACCGTTCGATTGATCGATGCACCTGCTACCAAAAATTACAGCGTAGAACATCAACTCGAATTGTTTCAAAAATTTGAAGGTAACTTTATCTTACAAACTATGTTTTTGAGAGGTAGCCATGATGGTAAGATTGTAGATAACACCACCAATATTGAAATTGAAGCATGGTTAAAAGCCATAAAAACAGCAAAACCTAAAGAAGTGATGATCTACACAATAGATCGTGAAACTCCAGAGAAACTCCTCGAAAAAGTACCTCTACATGAATTAAATGCGATTGCCAAGCGTGTCGAAGAATTAGGTATAAAAGTAAGTGTATCGGGATAATATTCCGTACATTTATTTATCTACCAACCAAGCTGGGTTGAGTTTGATTATATCCGTATATACAGGGCAATACTCGGCATGTGCTCCACCGAGATAACCAATACTCATCAAAAATTCGTTGACAATTTCACCCCCTACAAATTTGAAATGCTTTTTAAACAGTTTTACCCATTCGTCTTTTGTTTTGGGGTGATTTTTATCTAACCAATTTTTTAATGAACCCATTTCTTTTTGCAATTCTATTATCCGATTGGCATTGTATATTGCAGCATGTACCTTAAGTTTGTTACGTATAATACCTGCATCGCTTAGCAAGCGTTGTACATCTGCATCATCATAAGCAGCCACTGTTTTTATATCAAAATTATGATATGCTTTTCTGAAATTAGCTTCTTTTTTAAGAATGGTTTCCCAACTTAATCCTGCCTGATTGATTTCGAGAATCAATCGACCAAACAACTCATTATCATCATCAATCGGAAAACCATATAAACAATCGTGATACCGTTTATGTACATTATCTTCGGATTGTATAGCAGCTACAAAATCGCAATATTTCATACTCATAACTTAATTGGATGTTTATAATCAAATATAATATATATTTGTAAAAAAATAAAAATTATATTTGTTATTATGAATGATTACCCTGCTTTTTTTGAAACAAACGAATATTTCATCGATCAAAAAGTTAACTTTCTGAAATTCGAATCAGAATACAAAGTATATAATCAATCGGGCGAACAAACAGGTTTTATCAAACAAAAACTATCAACAAGCCATAAAATAATAAGTCTGTTGTTAGGTAAAGCAATGATGCCATTTTTTCTCGAAATTGTGGACTTGAATGGTAACTTACTTGCTTCTGTAAAAAGAGGATGGACATTTTTTATGTCCGAGATTGTAATAGCTAATGAGAATAATGAAACAATAGGCTATATTAAACAAAAATGGGCTTTTATGAAACCTACATTCCATATTATGGATGCTCAAAAAAATAAAATAGCAACTATTAAAGGTGATTGGAAAGCTTGGAACTTTACTATTGAAGAACCAAACGGATCGAAGATAGGAACAGTTAATAAAAAATGGGCAGGAGCTGCCAAAGAAATATTTACTAGTGCGGATAAATATAATGTATCAATAAACGAAAACTATCAAGAAAATACAGATAAAATAGTTATTGTATCTACTGCTATAACTATCGATATGGTGATGAAAGAAAGCAAATAAGCTTAAAATAAGTATGTCAACTAAAAAGAGAACTAAATAATTTAGTTCTCTTTTTAGTTGATTATTAGTTACCTCCAAGTTTAATCATATTCTCGGATTGTTTAGCTGTTTTAGATATTTCTTTAACCAAAACATACTGAAACGATGACCTATCGGCAGGTGGATTGGGTATGTTTCTTTTCTCTACTTGCAATACATATTCATATCCAGGTTCGTAATTAAAACCTTCTATTTCATCATAAAAAAAACGCCAACTTGATTGCCCTTCTACTTTTATTTGCATACAAGTTGTAGGAGATACCCCTATACAATCAGCTTTTTCGGATGCAATAACTAACATTTCTGTTGTTTTTACAGTTTTGCAAGAAGGTAAAAATAAAAGAGATAGGAATAATATCAATATTTTTTTCATATAATATTTATTATTAATTACTTAATGTGTGTTTTTTTAATTTTTAATACGCTCATTTATAAATTTAATAGAACGTTCCAATGCCTGCTTTGCAGCATCAGTTTCTAATTTAAATTGATATTCGTGTTCTAATTTTGGTTGGTAATCATCATCAAAAAACAAGGTATCTACCACTACCTTATTTACAATCAGTTTTTGAGCAAGTGTTTTAGATTGACTAGCCAAAGGATCATTGTTACCAACGGATATAAACGAAGGCGGAAATTGATCTGTAATATAATCGACTACCGAAGTAGTAGCAAAATATTCATTATTTATAAAATCTTCAGTGCCACTATATGCCCAAAGAACAGTTTTAATAAATTTACCAAAATCACCTTCCAAATTTACCCGTTTTGTGTCGTAAGGTCCACAATAAAGAATAAGCCCTTTGAGTTGCAAAGATACTATAACAGGCATTATACCTACTGCCTGAGCATAGGAAGGTACATTAACCATATTGGCAAACTGAACAGCTATATGAGAACCTGCCGAGTCGCCTGCTAAAAACAATTGATGTATATCGATATGCAAACGTTGGGCATGCTGAATAATATAACGAAAAGCATCATTGAGATCGGATAAAGGTGCGGGATAGTTTTTCTCTGGGGCTAACGAATAATTGATAGCGACTACTGTATATCCTTTTGATGCTAATAATTTACAATAGTTAGCCACCTCGCCTTTGTCTCCAGCTACCCATGCACCACCATGCACCCACACAATGGTGGGCAAAGCAGTTTTATAGTCAATAACTTTGCTTGGAAAGTAAATATCCATGTAGTTACCCACACCTGTGTTACCACTATATAATTGGTTTTGTATACAAGAAATACTATCGGGTACATATTTACCCAATGCCTCGTTGGTTTTACGCCCATCGCTGGTAAACCCTTTCCTTATGATAGCTGATGTAAACCGAACTTTATTGCACGAAGACAAGAAAATAAAACAAAATACAGCTATAAAAACGGTACATATATTAAATAATTTTACCCTTATTTTAATCATCTATATTTTATTTAAAAGTATAATACATACCTACACCTAAGTATACACCTGTATTAGCATCATAATCACGAGTAAGTACATCATTAAATTCAAATTTAAGTAGCCTTTTCGTGGTTACACCAGCAGTAAACATAAAATTCATATTTTTATAAGCATTGTACTCAACAATAGGTCCTACATTAATTCTCGAATATTTTACATTGTCTACATCAATATTATTAACTACAAAAGTATGCAAATTATAACTATTACCTCCCGATTGAGCATGCAATCCATATTTCCACTTCTTATTATCACTCTTAAATCCTACATATGCTTTGAAAGGTATAAGATAAGATATTTCAAAATTATTATTAGTGTATATAAACTCTCCCAACATAACCCAACTGGGTTTGCCAAACGTGGTTGTATAAGCTGCTCCTAAACCTACAGTCAAGTGTTGGTTAAATATATAACTAAGCTTACCTGAGTATTCTATTATAAAATCTTTCTGCACTAATTTTTTTGTTAAATCAGATGCAAGCGTAGGCTCTAAAGAAAGTAACATTTTAAAATGTGGCGAAAACATATGTTTCCAATTCAATATATAGCTTATGTCATGGTATCTTTTAGTAGAATTATAAGACTTATCTACTATTCTATGATAAAGCGTAGGAGCTAACAGCGTATACTGAAGTTTATTAAAAAGATAATCTTTATCCTTTTTCAAAACCACAGGCATTTGCAAATAGACTTGTGTTTCGCTATATTCTAATTTTTCGGAAGCATCTGATGTATTTACTTTTGGATAATAATAATTATTAACCCCAGCAACGTTATTATCTTGTGAATAAGTGAAATTGATGAACAGTACACTTAATACAAAAGCAATAATTTTCATATTCTATTGTATTTAAATTGATCTAAATTATTTAGACTTATTAACAACAATCTTGCTACTTTTGTTTAAGTATGTTATAAGTCTATTTCGCTCACGGTTTATATAAATACATCTGTTTTAACTTAACTATGTCTACATTTAAAATTGCAACAAGGTAATTTTCTATCGTTTGGTGATCTTTTCGTATCTTTTCTATACCAGCTTTCAAGTATTCTACCTTAACTTCAAATAAAGGCTTTAAATTAGGTTTTAGAGCAATATATTTATTATACTTGTCGGCAAGAAATAGATTTGAAGCTAAATAATTTTCATAAATAGTTTTTTCATCAACACCCAAAGCAAATAATACAAGTGCCGTAGCCATGCCTGTTCTATCTTTTCCAGCCGAGCAATGGTATAACAATGGAATATCTTGGCTATTTTGAATCAATGAAAAAAACTTTTTATACTGATCGATATACGTGCTATCAGTAACTAAAAGTTCGTTCATTTCTATCATAAACCCATCTAAATAAGAAACATCAAAATTTTCAATTTTCAACACTTCCATTAAATTTCCAGGTGTAATAGAAAAAGGATAATTCTGCTTTACAGATGCTGGATTTTTGTCGGGAGCTTTATTTATCTCTGAGTCTGAACGAAAATCAACAATCGAAGTAATAGGAATACTTGATAGATACGAAAGGTCTTCATCAGTAAGAGTATGAAGATCGTCTGATCTAAAAAGTTTACCCCATTGTACAAAATGTCCATCCGCAGTTTTTATCCCACCTATATCTCTGAAATTAAATCCTCCTGCCATCGGCAAATGAGTATCTGATACTAAAATAGTGTCAGTAAGGGTTATTAATTGAAAATAATAACGAACCGAATCTTCAATATTATTTAAAGGAAACACACCACTACCCTGCCCTTCGGCAATTGGTATAGTTAAATTTATCGTTTCTATGCTTGTACCTCCAAACAATTTCCACGCACAATCTACTGCTACATGCAGAGATGCTTTTTTCGTTGTCTTATCTCGCTCTATTCTTATTTTTTCAGCACTTAATTTATTGTTTTCTTGTGCTTTAATTTCATTATTCATACTCAATATCGAAATAATAATAAATATAAAGTTACGGATAAAATAGCTAGATGCACTGTATCTGTTTATTTTATTTTTATAGAAGATCAAAGATTTATTCACAATCGTTATTATTATATATTTATTTATTTAAAACTTAAAACTAATATGATGGTAATAATAGGCTGTTAATAGTGTTTATTCTTTTTGACTATTATCCTTGCTTTTGTTATTATTAAAAATAAGTTTATCAATTCATATAGTTTATTAACATGTATAGAACAGATAAGTATCTATGACAATCAGTTTATTATAAACTTTATTAGAGTTATGTTAATAAACTATTGCGTTGAAAAGTTTATTTAGAATAGATTGTTAATTCTTGTTGATAAGTATACAATATCTTATGTATAGAATTATGCTTATTAATTTTGATAGCATAAAATTAATTTTGATACAAAAGGACAATTCAAAATTCAAAATTTACTTTTAATAAAACTATCATTACTTATTAACAAATTATTCACAATTTATCTCAAAACGCATTACTTCTTGAACCTCACATAGATACTCAGTGGTAAACGTTTTCCTGATTTTTCGGGTATAAGCAATTCGCCAAACTCATAATTGCTAGCTTCTGGAAAATAGTCTTTAATAAGATTTTCGGCTATAACAGACGAGAATCCCATCGAATATAAATTGAGAATGAGGAATGAGTTTTCTTTTTCTAACAGTTCTTTACAGATAGACATCAATTCGGCGATGTTTTCGTCCAAAATCCATTTTTCGCCATCAGGTCCTCTACCATATGCAGGAGGATCGAGTATAATACCGTTGTATTTTTTTTCTCTTTTTACCTCTCTTCTACAAAATTTCAAAGCATCTTCTATAATCCATCGAATATTATCAAGACCCGATGCTTCCATATTTTCTCTCGACCAGCTTATCACTTGTTTTACCGAGTCTACGTGGGTTACATC
>JBDLTH010000125.1:0-4379 GCA_039799165.1 Bacteroidota bacterium | reverse complement strand
GGTGTTGCTCTTGAAATTTGCTACTGAGTTGGAAGATCAAGCCAAAGTAGACCAGTTGCCTCAGCTTGAGGGCAAAAAGATGATTATCATGCTATCTCCAAAAAAACAGCCCGTAAAAGCTGTTGCACCATCTAAGTCGAGATCAGAAGATAAGCAAGAAGAACCTAAAAATTCGGATGCAGAAGAATAACTATAGCATATTGCTATTTTAAATAATTATTAAATATAAGTATTAACAAGATGCCTAAAATGAAGACTAATTCCGGTGCCAAAAAAAGGTTCAGCCTTACCGGATCAGGAAAAATCAAAAGAAAACATGCTTTCAAAAGTCACATCTTGACTAAGAAAACGAAGAAAAGAAAAAGAGCGTTGACGCATGCAGGTACTGTGCATAAGTCAGACGTGAATAATGTGAAGCAAATGCTAGCATTGAAATAATTTCAACGTTTTCGAGAAAAAAAGCAAATTTTCATATAGATTTATTAACAGAATGTATGCCAAATCAAGAGTTCTCGAAATAAAGAACCGCTAACATTCAAAACATCTTACAATTATGCCAAGATCAGTCAACCATGTTGCCTCGCGCAACCGAAGAAAAAAAGTATTAAAATTAACAAGAGGATACTACGGAGCCAGAAAAAATGTTTGGACAGTAGCCAAAAATACGTGGGAGAAAGGTTTAACCTATGCGTTCCGTGACCGTCGTGCAAAGAAACGTAACTTCCGTGCACTTTGGATACAACGTATCAATGCAGCAGCACGTCTTGAGGGAATGTCATATTCACGCTTGATGGGTGCTCTTCACAAAAACGGAATCGAAATCAACCGTAAAGTTCTTGCCGATTTGGCTATGAATCATCCAGAAGCATTTAAAGCGATCGTAAATAAAGTGAAATAATAGTTTACCTTTTAGGTAAAACAAGAGGTGGTGTCAAATTTTGGCATCACCTCTATTGTTTTTAAACCCAAATTATTGTCATTTTTTTTATTATTCTTAGCTTTGTATTAGCTATTCCAATGATATAGGCTTTTTTCAATCTAAATTATGAGAAAAATGAATAAACTTAAATTTTTGTTTTTGATAGTGCTTGCACTATCGGTTTTTAGTGGGTGTTCGTCCGATGCACCTGTACTGGCATCAGTAGAACCTGAGCCAAAATTGTATAATGTAACGTTTGATGTTCAAGAATTTGAGGTGGACAGTAAGCCGCTTCGGAATGCTAAGGGAAAACACCTCGTGTACAGGGTCTATATTGAAGATGAAATAGTTGATGGTAGTACCGAAACAATTGTCCCTTATTATTCAGAATTGATCTCCGAAAAAAAGTTTACACCCTCTGAGTTTACAGGAAAAATAGCCTTAAGCCTGCCAAGAGGTAAGTATCGTATTATAGCTTTTATGTCGGAAACCCCTATCGGAAATTTTGTTAATATGCAATATGTTTTAGGAGGAAATCCTATTAGCTACGAAGCATCTGGGGTTATTTATCACGATCTTAAGCAAGAACTATTTAGAGGGCAAGTAGACTTTACTATTCAAGAACAGAATTCGAATCAAAGTTTAACTTTTAAGCGTGCCATAAGTAGAATAAATTTGGCTCTTGAAGATTTAGCACAAATTCCTTCTTCTGTAAAGACAGTTGTACCAGTAATATATAACACTACAGGTGCTAGTAGAGGGATAGTTATCCCTCATCAAATATTCTTAAATGGAAATTCTCAGTATTTTTATGGAAATGTTGATGAAAGCTCGATCTTGGATGAATTTGCATACCAAAGTATAGCAATAAGCAGAAATGATATTGCTACATATGGAAAGAACAATCCAATTTCGTTTTATTTTCCTCAAAATAAGGACTTACGATTTCTTAATGGAGGAGAATCTGGTGTGCATGATTTGTATTTGGTAGGTTTAGATAGCGATGACGTAACATGGCCATCGTTGATGTTAAACAGTCCAAAGATTGTTTATTCAAAATTGCTTAAGAAAGATATTAAGTTATTACCTAATCAGTCTATAACTATTTCGGGAACTATTATTCAAGCCGAGGGCATTCATTTATCAGTTGATGATACTTGGGGCGAAACTATAAATGAGAATTTCTAATATATAATTTTTTTGATATGAAAAATATACTATCATATATACTGGTATTAACTGCATTGCTGCTTACTTCATGTTCTTCAGAAAGTCCAGTAAGCGATATTGTAGAACCCAATAACTCTTTACGTAAAGTAACATTCTCAATAAAAGGTTTGGCTACACAGGCTAACGAGATGTCATTGAAATCGTCTTCTCTACAAGGTTTGAATATACAGCATTTGGAGTATTGGGTGTATAAAACAGTTGATGTCGAGGCTTCTTATTTAACAGAAAAGCCTGTGTCTCATGCAATATTAAAAAAAGAAGATTTTGATAAAAATATTGTATTGGAGTTGCCAGATAATGACTATACAGTCCTATGTTATGCTGCCGATACTGTGGTTAAAGTAGCTAATGTGGCAAATCGGACTCCATATGTAGAGGCTGTGGGTATTAAATCTCAGATGTTTTATGCCAAACAAAAGTTCTCGATTAGTGAGCAAAATCCGAATATAAATGCGACCATTGTACTCCGTCGAATTGTGGGTAAGATTGAAATTGTGATAGAAGATTTGGATAAATTGCCAGCTGATGTAAAATCAATTACGCCTGTTATTGCAGGACGTTCTGGAATATCTGGAGCTCCTGGAATGGCTGTTGGTCCTTATCAGACCAATCTTATAAATGGAGATGTGTTTGTAGGAGGTGGTAAGGTGTTACCTACAATTCCAAGGAGTCAGTTTTCTTCTATCAATAAAGATAATCCGATTTCGTTTTATATGCTTCCTTCCGTCTATAATTCAGAATTTAGACCAGGATCAGTATCTATGGGAAACTTGTATATCCAAGGGGCAAGGGATGAAAATTTCTATATTCTGGATATGGAGAAATCTTTGTTAGAACAAGAACCCAATGTTCTGTTTATGCGTAGGGTAGGTAAATTTAATGTAGAAGCTAATCAAGTAACTCGCTATACGGGTAAAATAGGTAGTTTGGGTGATAATGGCATGTCTATTATTGAAGATAATAGTGCGTGGGATGAATTGTCTTACGAAGTAGAAAAATAAAACGTGTCTTTTTTATAAAATAATAGAGGTGGTGTCAAAATTTGACATCACCTTTTTGTTTTTTTCGATGAAAACTTAACATAAAGTATGTTTATTATTTTTAACTTTGCCTTAACTACTTAAAAAAACACATTTCTTTTAATCTGATTTATGATAAAAATGAATAAACTTAAATTTTTGTTTGTGATGGTGCTTGCACTATCGGTTTTTAGTCGGTGTTCGTCCGATGCACCTGTACTGGCATCAGTAGAACCAGAGGCAAAACTGTATGATGTAATGTTTACAGTAGACGATTTTACTACTGATATAGGTACTCGAAATACAACAAAGCGAAATCTTGCTTATTGGGTTTTTGATGGTAATATAATCACAACTGAAGGCAAAATAGCTGCTGCTGATAGAACCAACCAATTAAAGTTGAAATTGCCCAAGGGTGATTATCAAATAGCAGTTGTAAGTTCAGATGACGATATTCGTTTTCTATTTAAAGAACCAGGAAATTCTTCTTTCTTGACTCTCCAAAACGCATGTGTATTTTATTCTAACCTCAAAAGTGAGATATTTACACGTACAATGGATTTTAAGGTTGAAGATCAACCTGTACAGGAAACAATAGAGTTGATAAGACCTATCAGTAAGGTTAGTCTTCGAATTGATGATTTGAATAAGATTCCAGCTTCGGTAAATAAGATTGTGCCTGTTTTTTATGCTTCTGGCATGGGTGTTGTTGATATACTATCGCCCTATGCAGTTTTTTTAGACAATGGAAAATCGATATTTACAAAACACACGTTTTATGGATCAGAGTTTTCTTCACAATTAGATGCTATTTCGATCAGTAAGGATCAATTCCACTTATACAATAAAGAAAATCCAATTAGTTTCTATTTTCCTCAGACTACAAATTTTAGTCTTTTAGACTCTGACGAAGAAAGACAAGTCGACTTATACCTAGTGGGTACAAAAGATACGGTAATTGGTATGAGTCCTTTACTTCTAGATAGTGAGAACGTTTTGTTTTCAAAGCTTTTACGCAAAAATATTCAATTAAAGTCTAATCAGTCTGTAACTATTTCGGGTTCAGTTGTTGAGAGTGATGGTCTGAAGTTGGATATAAATGACCAATGGGGCGAAACTACTAACATCGATTTTTGAATATTACATACAAATTGATTTTTAAAATTATATGAAAATGAAGAATATTATATATACACTGCTGTCTGTTCTTA
>JBDLTH010000124.1:0-19879 GCA_039799165.1 Bacteroidota bacterium | reverse complement strand
CCCTCACTTTTTGCTAGTTCTATTGCTTTTTGACTGATGCGTGCTGATGATCCAAATGCAATTATTAGATAATCAATATCTTCGCAATTTATCTCTTGATATCGAACTTCGTTGGCTTCTATCTCTTTATATTTTTGTTGAAGATCGAGATTTATTTTTTCCATTTGTGCTGAATCTAGCTCCAATGTAGTAATGATATTGGGCTTTCGATTGGCAGGTTTACCCAATGTAGCCCATGGGCATTGCTCTCTAATTTCGCTCTCAGTACGTCTTCTACGGTATTCAGGTAGTTTTACTTTTTCCATCATTTGCCCAATAATACCATCGGCTAATATTGTGGCAGGTGTGCGGTATTTAAAAGCGAGCTCAAATCCAAGATCAACAAAATCAGCCATTTCTTGAACCGAAGCAGGTGCGAGTGTAATCATCTTATAATCACCATGTCCACCTCCTTTTACCGTTTGGAAGTAGTCTGCCTGCGAAGGTTGTATTGTACCCAATCCAGGTCCTCCACGCATTACGTTAATCAGTAAGCAGGGTAGGCTACCAGCAGCAAGAAATGAAATTCCTTCTTGCATTAAACTCATTCCTGTGCTTGACGAAGACGTCATCACAGCTTTTCCGCATCCAGCACCTCCGTATACCATATTGATTGATGCTGTTTCGCTTTCTGCCTGCATCACAACCATCCCTGTAGTTTTCCAAGGAGCTTCTACCATTAGGGTTTCGAGTATCTCAGATTGGGGGGTAATTGGATATCCAAAATAGCCATCTATTCCTAATCTTATGGCTGCATGGGCAATGGCTTCATTGCCTTTCATTAAATATACTTCTTCGGACATAATTTTTAAAATTTACATGATATACAAAAAAATGCTAGTTCTTACTTGCAGAACTAGCTCTTTTCTCTATATATTGTTAAACACGCATCGGGGCAGACATACCCACAATTGGCACATCCTATACATGCGTCTTCATTTTTCATAAACACATAGTGATAACCTTTTTGGTTTACTTCACTTGGTTGTAGTTCCAATACATCACAGGGGCATGCCACTACACATAAGTTACAGCCTTTGCAACGTTCATTATTGATTACTACAGTTCCTTTTACTTTAGCCATATATTCAATAAATGGTTGTATAACTTTTGATAACTAAAAGTTAATTTCCTGTTAACTTACAAAGTTAGATCATATATTTCAATTCTTCTTTTTTTATGGTATAAAAATCTTATCTAAAATGTTAATGATTCCTCCATTAATCTATTAATTGATGGGTGCAGCCCATGCTATATTGGGATAATTAAATCATTATCAAATAAATGATTTAATTTAGGTGTTTGATGAAAATTAATGACCTATTTGTTACTTCTTTGTTGTGGCTGACACTTTCTTTTGTGCTACGGCAGTAGGCTTAGCAACTTTAGTAATTGTAGTCTTTTGAGTATTACTAGGCACTTTTTGAGTTGGATTCGTTTTTGGCGTTGATTTAACCTTTTCTGATTTTCGTCCACCATGATCTTTATTTTCGTTTTGTTGAAGCTCTTGCTTGGCAACTTCTAATTTTTGTTTATCCTCGTCCGACAATTTGGGATAGTGCAATTCCAATTTTTCTATCCTATCACAAATAATATGTCCTACTGCATATCGCATAAACCATTTATTATCAGCTGGTATTACATGCCATGGGGCATTGTCAGTTGACGTATGTGTCAACACATCCGAATAAGCTCTCATATAATCATCCCAATAGGTTCTTTCTTTAAGGTCGGATAACGAAAACTTCCAATTTTTAGAATTGTCATTGAGCCGATCTAAGAACCGTTGTTTTTGCTCTTTTTGTGAGACATTCAGAAAGAACTTAATAACAATCGTACCGTTTTCGGTCAAATAACGTTCAAAATCATTGATTTGTCGGTATCTTTTTTTCCAAAATTTATCTGTTACATCTTCTATGGTATTTATATAGGGTAACTTGCTATTCAATATAATAGAAGGGTGTACTTTGGCTACTAATACATCTTCGTAATGCGATCGATTAAATATACCAATGCGTCCTCTTTCGGGTAAACATTTATTGATACGCCATAGATAATCGTGATCTAAGTCTTCTGCCGATGGTTGTTTGAAAGAATACACTTGGCATCCTTGGGGGTTAACCCCCGACATTACATGTTTTATAGTACCATCTTTTCCCGCGGCATCCATGGCTTGAAAAACAACCAAGACGGAGTATCTGTCCTGAGCATATAGTTGATCTTGCATCTGAGCTAGTTGGTCTACGCTTTCTTTGAGTAGTTCCTCGGCTTGATCTTTGTCTAAATCAGCAGTGTAGTTTGTCTCAAATTCTGATATTCTGTGTTTCTTACCAGGTTTAGCAGTTAGTTTTTTTAATATCTCTTTTTTCATAAAGTTTGGTTTTTTTGATGTGCAGCAAGCCGTGTATTGTATATTTTTCCTATAAATCAATATCTTCGGCAGATACGTAGTTGTGACTGATACAATAGAATATGAGACCCGATACGGTTTTGATACCTAATTTAGATGTAATGTTTTTGCGATGCGATAATACTGTATTCAAACTGATGTTGAGTCGATCTGCGATTTCTTTGTTCAAGAATCCCAAAGCAATCAGTTTCAAAACCTCCAACTCACGAGGAGATATGGATGAGTCGACATCTTGATTGTTAGATTCATCTTGTGCTACTAAACTTTGCCAATCTTCAATACCTGCATCTTGCAAGTTCTGAATCATTGGTTTTAATATTTTATAGCGTATCCGATTATGTTTACTTAGATCTTTGAATAAACTGTCTACCGAAAATATTACTGCAAAACAGAGATTTTCATTAAAGCTACCCGTAATATGTTTTATCAATATGTTTTTTAAATCCATTAATAAAGCCACTGATAAGTCGTCATCTAGTAAACCATTGTTGATACGCTTCATTAATTCGGTTCTGAACCGGTTAAATAATTTACGTATAAGCTCGAGTTGGTTATTATTGGGATCGCTAGTTGCTATAAACGCATTTAAATGCTTTTCGAGATTGTATATCAAAGCTTGTGAATAATAAACATCAGTTTGTTTTAGGTAATCTGTAACAAGTTCGATACGGAATTCCTGCAGTTTCTTTTCAGGAAAATAGTCTTCATTAAGATAGGTATTTAGTATGGCTAGAAAAAAATCAGTATTTAAATTATGTTCTTCACAAATGGTAAATACTGTTTTATCTCCTAATCCGAGTTTAATGCCAAATCGGTTGATAATGGGGATAAGCAAATAGTTTTCGCTTACACTTTCTGAAAGAATAGATGTTGTAGTAAGAAAAGCCATAGTAACTAAAGCTCTATTTATTTTATTCTTCAAATTTAAAGAAAATATTTTAATACATAACTATTACTTGTGGCACATTTAATTGATGTACGTTTTTATATTGTAATATTTGGGTCTTTTATGTGTTCAAAATCATTAATTTAACTAGTTTTTTATTTTGGATTTATCATATACCTATATTGGCTTTTGAATATGTGTATTTTAGAAAATATGACTCGAAAGGAATTTTAGTAACTTACCTTATACTTAATATTCAGATCTTCTTTGTTGACTTTAGTTTATTGAAATTTTGAATTGTAGTTGTTTAGACGAATAACGTGCGACCTTATTTGGATGATTTGATTGTTGTTAGATTATATTTTTTGTCAAATTGAATATCAAACTTACTTTTATTGTAACATAATTAATGTTATATCGTCTTCTTTTTACAAATGTAGTTACTCGATTATCAAATAGGGGGGGTGATTTATTTGGAGATTTCATTATATTCTTTTACTTTTGTACCGTAATATGATTGTGCAGAGGGTTTTTAGGATATTCTTTATATAAAATATAAAATATAGGGTTTCGAGAGGTGGTTATTCTGTCTTCAATAATTAGGGTATAGTGTTTGAGTTTTAAAACTACAACTTTTAATATTTACATAGTTTGTTAAAAAACATTTTGATGCAATATATTTCTATTTTTGGTGTTCTCTATACTAATAAAGTTAATGTGTCCTATTTCGAATAAACATTTTTAATAAAATATGAAAAATAGTTTCTTGTCTAAAATGCTATTAATTAGCTTTTTTGTATCTATTTTATTTTTCCATTCATGTACTTCGCATAAGTCGTTACCCTATTTTAAGAACATAGATGAGGTAACGAGGGCTGAACTACTATCTACCTCAAAACCACACGAACCACGTATTATGCCTAATGACATTATTAGCATTACAGTTAATTCAACTGTGCCTGGTGCCGCGGTTGACTTTAATTTGCCATTAGTTCCTGCAAATTTAAGTAGTTCGACTCAAACGGGTGTCGTATCTTCTTCAACATCAGGTAGTCTTCAGAATTATTTGGTAGATAAAGATGGATCCATAAATTATCCAGTATTGGGTAGTCTCAAAATAGGAGGGATGACAGCAGTTGAAGTTCAGCAATACATAAGATCTTTGATATATCCTAAATATATATCGGCAGAACCGATTATAAATGTTCGCTTTTTGAATTTTAAAGTTTCGGTATTAGGTGAGGTTACTCGTCCAGGTACTTATACGAGCGAAAATGGACAAATGACTATTTTAGACGCATTAGCTGCTGCTGGTGATATGACTATTTATGGTAAGAGAAACAATCTTTTGCTAGTGAGGACAGGTGTAGATGGAGAGATTGTATTTCACAATATAAATATGCAAGATCGTAATGTTGTTTATGATGAGTCTATTTTCTATTTACAACAAAATGATAAATTATATATTGAACCTAACAGAACTAGGGGTAACAATTCAAGTATAGGAGCACTCGAGTCTTTGAGTTTATCTGCTCTCTCAATCGTTATATCGGTTATAGCTATTATTACTAGATAAAAAATAAATGGAAAAAATTGAAAAGGAGTGGCAGGAGAATGACAATACTGCTTCTATTACTGATGCTTTGTTTACTTATCTTCGCCATTGGAAGTGGTTTGTTTTATCACTTTTAATTTCGATCACTTGTGGTCTGTGTTTTGTTATGGTTTCGCAAAAACAATATAAATCTTCGCTTTCAGTTCTTTTGAATGAGGATAAAGGATCTTCTGGTAGCAAAACAGGAGAGTTGAATTTAGATGCTATGGGTTTGTTTTCTACAACAAGCAATATTGATAATGAAATCGCAATTCTAACATCTCCAGATCTTATGGAATATGTTGTAGATTCTCTAAATCTGCAAGCATCTTATTTTATAAAGAAAAAATTAAGAAAAACTGAGATTTATGATGAAGCACCTTTTCATATCAGCTACAAATCAATAGATCAAGATTTGTTACGTAATATAAGTTTAATTGTTGAAAAACAAGGCTTATCATACAGTATATTGGGTGTTTACTTAAAATCAGATGGTACAGAAAGTGATATTGAAGTTTCAGTTGATAAATTACCTTCAACTGTCAAGTTACCAAATGATGGGGGGAGTCTATTGATCTCACTAACAGGAAAAAAAGTAGAAGACGGTGATAAATATTATGTAACTATTGCAAATAAATCTTCGACGAAAAGGACTTTGTCTGCAAGTTTAAATATAAGTCCAACGACCAAGTCTTCTTCAGTATTAAGCTTAAGCCTTCTGGTGGCTAACAAAGAAAAAGGAGCGTCAATCTTGAAAGCCCTTGTTAGGAAATATAACGAAATGAATATATTTGTTAATAATGAGATGGCGTATAATACTTCATTGTTTATTAATGAGCGGTTGAAAG
The DNA here is from genome assembly GCA_039799165.1 of Bacteroidota bacterium. Lineage (GTDB taxonomy): Bacteria > Bacteroidota > Bacteroidia > Bacteroidales > Dysgonomonadaceae > Dysgonomonas_A. The sequence continues at coordinate 14,102 of JBDLTH010000124.1, read as the reverse complement.
AAATAGCTGTAGAATTAGGTGATGTAGAGAACGATGTTGTAGATTACAAACAAAAAAATCAGATCGTTGATTTAGGTTCTGAAGCACAACTTTTTATACAGCAAACAGGACAAAATCAACAACGGTTGATGGATGTTGAAACTCAACTCAATGTAATCTCATTAGTTGATAGATATGTGAACGATCCGTCTAATAATTTTAGAATTATACCTAATTTAGGTATTTCAGATCCTGCTCTAGCTCAAGTAATAACTGAATATAATAATAAAGTTCTTTCTTCTGATGCTTTATTGAAAAATACTGGTGAGGAAAACCCTATGAGAATAAGGTTGACGGATGAAATTAATAATATGCGTAGTAGCATATCCAACTCTCTGAAAAATGTAAAGCAATCGTATCAGATTGCAAAACGAGATTTACAAAAATTATCAGGTAGTACGCAGTCTAATATTCAATCTATACCAAAACAAGAGAAGGGCTTAGTAGAGAAGATTAGGCAACAACAGATTAAAGAAACGTTGTTTCTATTTTTGATGCAGAAACGGGAGGAAACAAATTTATCAATTGCTTCAACTTCTGATAAGGCTAGGATAATAGCATCGCCACAACTTGACTCTGAGGCTATAGCTCCTAAATCGCAGGTTGTAATGTTAGCAAGCTCAATGCTAGGTCTATTGATACCAATTGCTGTAATCTATGTCTTTAATTTATTTAAGACTCAAATAATCAGTCGAAGCGAATTAGAAAAGCTTTCTAAGGTTAGTGTTATTGGTCAGATTTGTAGAAATGAAACAAAAGATAATATTGTAATTGAAAATGAAACTAATCCTGCGATTGTGGAGATGTTCAAGTCTCTTCGTAACAATCTCAGCTTTGCCTTAAAGCAACAAGATAATCAAGTAATATTGGTAACATCAACTATCTCGGGTGAAGGTAAAACTTTTGTAGCTATCAATTTAGCAGCAACTTTTGCTTTGTCGAATAAGAAAGTATTGGTCATTGGAGCAGATGTACGTAATCCTAAATTGAAAAAGTACATTAAATCAGGTTCAAAAAAGGGGCTTACCGATTTTCTGATAGATTCATCTACCAGTTGGCAATCATATATCAACAAGTCAGATATTAGTCCTAATCTTGATGTTATGATGTCAGGAACAATACCACCTAATCCAAATGAATTGTTGATGAGTCCGAAATTAAAAAACTTTTTGTTGCAGGCTAAAATAGATTACGACTTTGTGATTATTGATACTGCACCTGTGGGTCTTGTATCAGATACTTATCTGCTAAATGAATATGGAGATATTACTTTGTACGTTATACGTCAGAATGTAACACCTAAGGCAGCAATAAACTACGTAAATCAACAAAAACAAGAAAATAGATTGAATAACATGTATCTAGTTCTGAATGACGCTTCTTTAGATAATCGTTACGAATATGGATATGGTAAAGGATATGGATATGCAACTAGATGATCTAGTTTTAGAATCTTATCCTACTGGCTGATTTTCAATCGAATAATAATATAAAGGAAGAATAAGAAATGAGAGGAAAAAGAGAGGCTGTATTTGTAGGATTGGGATATATTGGTCTACCTACAGCAGCTGTAGCAGCATCGAAAGGTATCAAAGTATTAGGAGTAGACATTAATCCAAGTGTAGTAGATACTATTAACAAGGGCGAAATCCATATCATTGAACCTGGTTTAGATGTATTGGTAAAGCAGGTTGTGACAGAAGGCACATTGATTGCATCAACAAAGCCCCAAATAGCAGATGCTTATTTTATCGTTGTCCCAACTCCGTTTAAACATAATCATAGAGCAGATATTACCTATGTTGAATCAGCTACAAAATCAATAATTCCATTATTGAAAAAAGGTGATCTATATGTCATCGAGTCAACATCTCCTGTGCTAACAACAGAGAAGATGGCAGAACTTATTTATAAAGAAAGACCAGAACTTAGAAATAATATCTATATAGCATATTGTCCAGAAAGAGTGCTTCCCGGTAATGTAATATACGAGCTGGAGCAGAATGACAGAGTTATTGGTGGCATAAATGCAGAATCTACTGAGAAAGCTATCGAATTCTATTCTCGTTTTGTAAAAGGCAAATTACATAAGACAAATGCAAGAACTGCAGAAATGTGTAAATTGACAGAAAATTCGTCACGTGATGCCCAGATTGCATTTGCAAATGAGCTATCTATGATATGTGATAAAGCAGGTATTGATGTTTGGGAGTTAATTGGATTGGCCAACAAACACCCTCGCGTAAATATTTTGCAACCTGGTTGTGGTGTTGGTGGACATTGTATCGCTGTTGACCCTTGGTTTATAGTGTCGGATTATCCAGAACAGGCTAACCTAATAAAACGAGCCAGAGAAACAAATGACTACAAGTCAGACTGGTGTGTACAAAAACTCATTTCTACAATAAATGAGTTTAGAGAAAATAACGAAAGAGAGCCTATCGTAGCTTGCATGGGATTGGCGTTCAAACCCAATATTGATGACCTGCGAGAATCTCCAGCTAAGTACATAACCACTCGTGTTATAAGTGAATCTAATGCCGAAATTTTAGTTGTAGAACCAAATATTGAGAGCCACAAGTCATTTAGCTTAGTCGATTACAAGGTTGCCTATAAGAATGCAGATATCGTTGTTTGGCTAGTTGCACATACACCATTTTTGACTATGGATAAAGGAACTGATAAGGTAGAGCTTGATTTTTGTGGAATAAAAAATAGTGCGAAATGAGAAAAATACTATTAGTTTTTGGCACACGCCCCGAGGCCATTAAAATGGCACCTTTAGTAAAAGAATTTCAAAAACATAGTGATAAATTTGAAACAAAGGTGTGTGTTACAGGGCAACATAGACAAATGCTAGATCAGGTCTTGGAATTATTTGAAATAACTCCAGATTACGATTTAGATATTATGGCTCCGAACCAAGATCTTTATGATATAACATCCAAAGTCTTGCTAGGTTTGCGAGGTGTACTAGCCGAATTTAGACCCGATGTGGTATTTGTGCATGGAGACACTACAACTTCGATGGCAGCAACCATGGCAGCCTTTTATCAACAAATAAAAGTAGCCCACGTTGAAGCTGGACTCAGAACATACGACCTTCTATCGCCTTGGCCCGAAGAGATGAATAGGCAACTGACAGATCGCTTGTGTGAATATTGCTTTGCACCAACACAAATGTCAAAAGATAACCTTTTGTCTGAAAAAATAGATAATTCGAAAATATACGTTACTGGAAATACAGTAATAGATGCCCTACTGATGGCTGTTGATATAATAAAAACAAAGCCTCAACTAGAACAGAACATTGTAACAACAGTGGTTGAAAAAGGCTACCAAATAGGAGCTAAAAAATATATTTTAGTAACTGGTCATCGACGAGAAAACTTTGGAGACGGATTTCTAAATATATGCAAGGCACTCAAAGAGATTGCGATTGCTCACCCCGAAATAGATATTGTCTATCCCGTCCATTTAAATCCGAATGTGCAAAAGCCTGTGTTTGAATTGTTGTCCGATGTAAGCAATGTGTTTTTAATTGCACCATTAGACTATTTACCTTTTGTGTACCTAATGCAACATTCGCATCTTATACTTACCGATAGTGGCGGTGTGCAAGAAGAAGCTCCATCTTTGGGCAAGCCTGTGCTTGTAATGCGTAATACAACGGAACGACCCGAGGCTGTAGCAGCTGGTACAGTGAAACTGGTAGGTACAGATAGCCAAGCAATTGTAGAGAATGTAAATTTATTGCTTTCTGACGAGGCAATCTATACAAAAATGTCTCAAGCTCATAACCCTTATGGGGATGGAAAAGCGTGTGGAAGGATAGTGGAAGAGGTAAAGTTATAATTATAAATAGGAGTTGATAAAGAAAATATTAAAAAACGATTTTTTCAAGAAAATATATAAGGGATCTTTATGGCTAACATTAGGGACGCTATTTTCTCGTATATTCATGTCTTTTACTTTTATATTCTTAGCTAGAGAATTAACTGTAGAAGAGTACGGAGAGTATGGAATACTCAAATCTACTATTGATTCTTTTCTAGTTTTTGCTACAGCAGGATTAAGCATAACAGCTACAAGATTCATAACAGACCCAAAATATACTAAATATATAGGAGATATTCTAGGTCTGATATTTGGATTAGTATTTTTCACAGGTTTTTTTGTAGCACTCTCAATATCTTTTTTTTCGGATTTTATATCGAGCACCTTTTTACACAAAGAGAATCTTAGTTTAGGTTTAAAAATAGCTTCAATTACTTTATTATTTACAGCATATAATGCAATACAACAAGGAACACTGTTAGGATTTAAGGATTTTAGAGGACAAACTTTAGTCAATATTGTACATGGACTGACTTTTTTTTGTTTTGTAGTTGTTTCCTCTAAAATAGGAAAAGTTGATGGTGCTATACTAGGTGGACTATTAGGAATGGCTATTACGGTAGTATATAGTTCTTATAGAGTAAAAAAGATAACTAATAAAAGTGAAATACAGATAAAAATACGGACTACTCATCTAAAAGAAATTCTTTCTTTTAGCATACCTGCTGTCGCGAGTTCTTTGATTGTCGTGCCTATGATGTGGGTTCTCAACGTTATTTTAGTAAATCAAGATGATGGTTATCTACAATTAGGAATTTACAATGCGGTTTATATTATACCTTCTATAATAACATTAATGAATAATATTATAGGAAATTCGATGTTACCTTTTTTTCTCGAAAAGGATAAGAAAGATAATTACAAAAGAAAACTTCAACTTAATTATCTAGCAAATTGGCTAATAGCAATATTTATATGTTTTGTGATAGTGGGATTTCAAGAGTTTATTTCATTTATACTAGGGGCCAATTATCCACTCGAAAAAATAAAATCAATACTTATACTATCGTTATCTTCATCTATATTAATCGCACTACGTCAAGGAATTGCAAGAAATCTAATTTTAAAAAATAAAATGTGGTTAAGTGTTTATAGTATGCTACAATATTCTGCAACAACATTGTTTGTCTTTTATTTCATATTAAAAGGTCGGGGAGCTGAAGGCTTGTCTTTGTCTATATTTATAGGCTATGTTTCGAATACATTTTTATTCACCCCATATTTTGTTTATAAGCAACTAGCTCCTAGCAATATATTCTTTGATAAAAGAATTATATTTATTGCATTTTTTTCGTTGATAGTCTTAATTGCAAATATTTATCCTATACCTGTGATATTTCGATTCCTCTTTTTAATTATTTCTTTTGTTATAATCGTTTCTTTTCTAAAAAAATATTTGAATGATAAAAAAATTATACTGGATTCTCAAGACTAATCGCATAAAGAAAAAGCTGGCTTCGTGTGGTGATAATACAACCATTGACAAGGGTGCGCAAATTGCTTTTGCAAACTGTATATTTATAGCAAATAATGTATATATTGGACCTGACTCTTGGATTTCGGCTCAAGGAGGGCTCCTTATAGAGGAAGGAGTTATTATAGGACCTAGAGTTAGGATTCATACAATGAATCACAATTACAAGCATCCTGAAGCATTACCCTATGATGGGGTTTCCATCCTAAAGAAAGTCTCAATTAAAAAGAATGTTTGGATTGGTGCTGATGTGACTCTTCTTCCTGGTGTTGAAGTTGGTGAAGGATCAATTATTGCTGCTGGTAGTGTTGTAACAAAGAGTATACCTCCATTATGTATAGTTGGAGGTAATCCGTCTAAAAAAATAGGTCAAAGAGAGCCTAATTTGTACTATAAACTATGTCTTGAAGGTAATATTTATTTAAAACTAAAAAAAGAAAAAAAAATCTCTTTTAAAGCGATCAGGGAGAGTCGTAATATTTCAAATGAATACTAGGCTAATAATTCTTATATTATTTTTTGTTATCAACATTATAAATATGTTGATAATAGAACATGTTGATAATGAACATTCCACAGTTTGGGTTATTACCCTTTTTTGTTCTATCTTTTTTATTTTAAATTTTGAATTCTCATTCAAGAAAAATTTTCTGCAAATTACAGTTTTATCTTATATATTTGCTTGCCATACACTATTACCTATACTTATTCGCATTGGGTTCTTGGACTTAAATGAAGATCGACTTTATGTGCAAAATAATATATCCTTATACTTGTATCTAACCTTTTTTATAGTCTATCTTTTTTCTCGTAATTTCATCAAAAATCAATCCGTTCCTTATAATACGCTAATTTATAAAAAAAATAAAACACTTAATAAAAAATGGATATATACCTTTTTTATTGTTATTTTCATGCTAACTTCACTGTCTTATATTTTAGGTATAGGTCGAATGGGAGCTGAGACAATAGAACTTCCATTCAAATTGACTGGTTTTTTAAATAATTCAAGAACTATTTTTGCTCCTTTTCTTTTTGTGATTCTATATGATAAAATAAAAAAAACTGAGACGAAGGTTTTTTTATTGAAAGTAGTTGTTTTGTTTTTTTTATGGTGCGTATATGAGACTTTTGTTCGGTTAAGTAGGTCTGCTATGATAGAATATCTTTTACCTTTTATTTTATATACTATACTCAGTCAGAGACTAACTTTTGCGAAAATAAACAAGTATATAATTCCTTTATTAGTTTTAAATTTTGCACTTTATCCAATAATTACACAATTGAGGTCATTTGAAGGAAAAGTGAATATTCTTGCCATACAAGAAGTTCGAGATGACCAGTTAGAAAATAAAAATAGTGGAATATATTTTAGAATATTTAGTAATGCTCGTTTTATAGATAAGTATATTCCTTATTTATCTGAAGAGAATTTTTTCTCATTTCATAATTTGAATCAAATTTTATATCACAAAGGCTCTCATAATTTTACCACAGCTGTTGTTGATGATTTACATTTGATACAAAAAACGCACAGTTCAGGAACCACGGGTATTGGAGATGCTTTACTCATTGGAGGAAAAGGATTTGCAATTATAACCTTTGCGATAGTAGCATTTATTGCCATATATTTTGATAATCCAAGAATGCAAGATAAATATTTTTTACGCATCTTGGGATTTGTTCTAATTAGAGGGTTAGTTATGATGAGATCGTGGAGCTTATTATTTAGCCCGATGGTTATATTTAGCTTATTTATATTATATCTTATTCTTAAAAAATATCAAAATGAAAGTAGCACTTTGGGGGTGGAACGGTAAGAGAAATATTGGTGATGACGCTATGACCCTGTCTATGATAGAAGGGTTAGTTAAGAATTACTCAGTGAAAAAAATATCCATTATTGACTGTGACTTGGATGATTTATCAATGTCTTATCTTGATAATTACAGGACACAGTACAATATTTCTGGACTAAATTTAAAAAAATGGTTTTATAAATACAAATTCTTCAGAAATTTATATCTTTTTTTCATTCTTCCTATTACACTATCATTTCGTTATGACTTGGTTATTATTGGGGGGGGATCTATTTTTCACACATATAAGAGTAATTTGATGTATCTAAACCTTATATACATCAGAAATATACTTTTAGCTAAATGTAAAATAATCTCTTTAGGTACATCTGCTGGTCCATTTCGGACCATAGTTGCTCAAAAAATATTCAACAAGATTCTTCAAAAAATTGATCTTATTTCGGTACGAGATAAAAGATCCTATCAATATTGCAAGGCATTACCTCATATCGCATTGAATTATTCATGCGATATAGCGTTAGCACTACCACAATTAAGGCTTATTGAAACATCTAAGAAAAATAGAGTGAATATCATTCTCAGGCAGGGACATATTACAGATAATATATCAGCTATTATAAAAGAAGCAATTATACATTTAACTAGAGAATACCCTCTCTCTGAAATTGTATTTTTGTCAGCATGCAGTTATCAGCTAGTAAGTGAAAATGATGATATTTGCAATGCTGATTTCATAAATTCCCTCCCTTCAGAGCTAAAAAGAAAGGTTAGGAGTATCTCCTACTCATCAGATCCAATTAGTTTCTACAAAGAGCTTGGAGAAGCTAAACTTAATATTTCGGTAAGACTGCATGGTACAATTATATCTTATGCGATGAATACCCCATTTATAGCTATATCATATCATACTAAATGTTCAGATTTTTTTCATGATTTAAGCATGAATAAGAAATTTCTTTTTGAAAATAGCGAAAGGAAGCCAATGGAGATCGTTAATTTGATAGACGATATAATGTTAGCTGGAGAAAATATTCTAAATACGGAGATTAATGATAGTATGGGACACTTCAAAGCTCTAAGGGAAATATTGCCACAACTATAATTAGTATGTTAAACAAACGAATATTACCTACTTAAATGAAGAGAATTATAATATTTTGTTACACACCAGGTGTTTCAGGGGTGAAGGCTATAATCGATAACATAGAGAACCAATTATACAAATTAGATGTAAATGTGCATGTTGAAGATGATATATGTAAAATTGCTAATTTGAGTAAACAGTTTTTAGTTATTCCCTATGGTATAAAAGCAGCTTACGATTTAGCTAAGATTATTAAATGTGATTTACCCTTGGCATTGTTAATTGATGCTTATACATTAGGGTGCAAAAATTTAGTAATTAACTCTTTATATAGGAGGAAAGTATTCAACACCCTATTTTTAAGACAATTAATATCCTATATTATTTATTCATTTAAAGAAAATTATGTTCTCCGAAGATATAAACAAATAGTTCTCGTGAATCAGTATGATGCTGATTATATGAAGAATAAATATAAGAAGATCGTAGACTTCATTATATTGAAAAATGGGGTGGCACTCCCTCATTTATACCCGAGTATTAAAAGTGTAAATAAGGACGGAAAATTAACTATTGGAATTTTGTCTCATTGGTCAGACATGGCTTTTAATGATGCCAAATCATTTATCGAAGATTCATATCCTTTCTTACAAAAAAATATGTCTATTGAATTGATTGTAGCTGGCCGGGGAGCAACTCAAAGTATGATTAATTATTTTGATCGAAATAAGGTGTCTTTCATAGGTGAGGTTTTAAATTTAAGTGATTTTTTTGACCAAATCGATGTCTATCTAGTGTCTGTAGTGAAAAAGTGTGGCATATTAAATAAGGTTTTAGATTCTTTTGCTTATCGAAAAATTGTGATTGGGAAGATACACAACTTTTATCCATTCATCGATTTAGAGGAAGGATATATAACTTATAGTACTAACGAAGAACTTCTTGCTAGACTTACTCAAATTCAAAATGAAGAGCTCAATGTTGATTATATTACAAAAAATGCTTTTAACTATGTTAAGAAATATCATAATTGGGATACTAACTATTCTGGCTTTGCTTCCTATCTGAAGAAAAAGATAGATTCTATTCAATAACTATAATTTCCATATTATTGATTACCACTTATTCTAATTCTTTTTGTACCATGAATATTTTAATTAACTTAATTCCCATAAAAAAGGGTGGTGGACAACAAGTCGCATCAAATTTTATATTGCAATTGCAACAATACGAAGACGTAAACCCTATTTATCTTGTATCCAAAGGAACTTATATTCATGAAGAACTAAAGAAAGATACACGAAATATAATTAATGTAGTAGATAATTCTTACATCAGCAGATTTCTCTTTCAGATATATACTTTGAAACAAATAACAAAGAAGTATAATATTGATATTATATACACTATGTTTGGACCTGGTCTACATGTCAAAAACATTAAATCTGTCACAGGATGTGCTTATTCAAATATCTTTTTTCCTGAAATTAATTTTTGGAAAGGATATTCATTTATCAGAAGAGCATATTTAAAACTAGTTGATAATTATAGGCTAAAGAGTACTCTTAAATCAGATTTTATTATTTTTGAAAATGAATCGATGCTAAAAAGAGCTAATACGCTTTTTCATTTCCCTCTCAATAAAATGACTTTAATACTCCCCTCAATATCAGAGTACCCACCTTTAGATGTTCGAGACTCATTATCTAAGTATTTAAGAAGAATAGATCCATCTAATTTCAATATATTAATGTTTACTGGATGGCATAAAAATAAGAATATAACAATGATACCTCTCATATTAAAAGCATTACATGATAGAGGTGTCAATGATGTTAAGTTTATAATAACGATATCAAAAGATGATATAAACTCTAAAAACATACATACTCAAGCTGTAGAGTTAGGGGTAGATAAAAGTATACATTTTATTGATATGATTAAACCGTATGAAGTTCCAATACTATTTGATCATATAGATGCTATTATGTTATTGAGTTTATTAGAGAGCTTTAGCAATAATATAATAGAAGCATGGAGTTTCAGAAAAGCACTATTTATATCTGATGAGGAATGGGCAAAAGCCATTTGTAAAGATGCTGCTATATATGTTCAACGAAGTAATGCTTTAGATATTTCCAGTAAAATAATTGATTATAGAACAAATGTAAAACAACAAGTGGCGTTAGAGGATGCGGCAAAAAATATTTTAATAAAATATCCTAATCCTAAAGAAAAGGTTTCACTACAGATTGAATTTTTAAAACAAGTATACCAAAAATGAAAAACTTTTTAGTCTGTTCTTACGAATTAATATCTTCAATAATATTTATACTCCCTAGACATAGGATATTCAATATAATTAAAAGTAATTATATGAGGATGCAGGGGGCAAATATTGGCAGGCATATCACTTATTACCCTGGTATAAAAATAAATCCATGTATGAATCTAAGGCTAGGAGACAATGTTGATTTGGCATGGGGGGTTATTATTACAACAGGAGGGGGGGTTGAAATAGGAAATCGGGTTTTAATTGGGTATCGAGTACAAATATTATCCGCAAATCATACAATACCTAGTGAAAAAGCAAATATATTTGGAGCAGGGCATGTTTTCAAAAAAGTAATTATCGAAGATGATGTTTGGATAGGAGCTAATTCTATAATTCTTCCTGGTGTTACAATTGGCAAAGGAGCCGTGATTGCTGCAGGCAGTATTGTAACTAAAAACATTGATGCTTTTACAATAGTTGGGGGAGTCCCTGCTAGGATAATAAAAAAAAGAACTTAAAAATGAAACAAATAATACAAGACCTTAAATCAGGTCAAACCATATTAGAAGAAGTACCCTCACCACAAGTAAGGCCAGGGTGTGTATTAATAGAAACAACACGTTCGCTGGTATCATTAGGTACAGAACGCATGCTGGTAGAGTTTGGTAAAGCAAATTTAGTAGCTAAAGCACGTCAGCAACCTGATAAAGTAAAGCAGGTTTTAGACAAAATAAAGACAGATGGCTTGATGCCAACACTAGAAGCTGTCTTTAACAAGCTAGGCTTGCCACTACCACTTGGCTATTGCAACGTAGGCAAAGTAATAGCTGTAGGTAAGGGAGTAACCAGCTTTCAGCTAGGAGACAGGGTAGCATCTAATGGTAACCACGCAGAGGTTGTGTGTATTGCTGAAAATTTGGTTGCTAAAATTCCCGATAATGTATCAGATGATGAAGCGACATTTACCGTCATTGGCTCTATAGGTCTCCAAGGCATAAGATTATTGCAACCAACTTTGGGTGAAACCGTTGTTGTGATAGGTTTAGGACTTATAGGTTTAGTTACTGCCGAGCTACTAAAAGCAAATGGATGTAGGGTAATAGGTATTGATTTTGATCAACAAAAAGTAAATATAGCCAAAGAAAAAGGTATTTTGGCTTTTAATCCTGCTAACGATGGGGATGCAGTAAAGTATGTGTTAGAGCAAACAGCTGGTATTGGGGCAGACGGAATTATTATTACAGCATCAGCCAAAGGCGATGAAATAATACATCAAGCAGCAGATATGGCTCGTAAAAGAGGGCGTATTGTGCTTGTTGGAGTAATTGGCTTGAATATACGAAGGGATGACTTTTACAAAAAAGAGATATCATTTCAGGTATCATGTTCTTATGGTCCTGGGAGATACGATGAGGAATATGAAAACAAAGGAAATGATTATCCAATCGCATTTGTTCGATGGACAGAGAAACGAAATTTTGAGGCTGTTTTGTATTCTATATCCACAGGAGCTTTAAATGTGAGTTCGCTCATCTCTGAAATAGTTGATTTAGATAATTACAACCAAATATATGGGGATATGAAGAAGCAAGGGGTCATAGCCTCTATTTTGAAATATCCTAAACATGAGACGTTAGATTCTATTATAAAAATAGAATCTTCTCTATTTAAATGTTCTAAAGGCATAATGGGTATAATTGGAGCAGGGAATTTTACTTCTGCAACCATGTTGCCAGCATTACAAAAAGCAAAGGCATCTATTAAATACATTGCAAGTGCACAGGGTTTATCAGCTAAAGTACTAGCTAAAAAAGCAAATGCTGAGTTTGCCACCTCTGATTATACAAAGATCTTGGAAGATCCTGATGTTGATTTAGTACTAATAACAACAAGACACAACTCGCATGCCAAGATGGTTATCGACTGCTTACAAGCAAATAAAAGTGTTTTTATCGAAAAACCTCTTTGCCTAAATGATGATGAACTCAACCAAATAATAGAGCTATATAAAGAAAAAAAAGAGCTAAACGTAACAGTCGGATTCAATCGTCGATTTTCACCTTTTGCAACCAAAATGAAACAATTATTGGGTAATAGCCCTATGAATATTATAGCTACAATGAATGCTGGGCATATACCTGCTGATATCTGGGTTCATGATATGCAAATTGGTGGTGGTCGTATTATTGGCGAGGCTTGCCATTTTATCGATTTATGTTCTTACTTGGCAAATAGCGATGTTGTATCTGTATGTATGAATTCATTGGGCACTAATCCATCCGAAAATACAGATAATGCCACCATTATTTTAAAATATGCAAATGGAACAAATGCGACAATTAATTATTTTTCAAATGGTAGCAAAGCTTATTCAAAAGAAAGAGTCGAAGTTTATTCTCAAGAAAGAACTTTGGTTTTAGATAATTGGATTGAACTGAAAGGATACGGTTTTAAAGGTTTCTCTAAACTTAAATCAAGGCAGGACAAGGGGCATAACACACAGTTTTCTCTCATTAATGAGAAACTGAAAAACGGAGGAGATAGCCTTATTTCGTTTGAAAGTATAGTGAATACAACAAAAGCTAGCTTTGCTTGTATTGAAAGTCTTAAAGAAAAAAAATGGGTTGACTTAAAATGAGTAAATTTCGTCTATATGCACAATTAATATCTAATATGGGATGGAAGTATATTGCATTCCGTACAGTTTATGAGTTAAAGCGTAAAACGGGTGTACTTAAAAGAAAATTCCCAATAGCCCCGCCTGTACAAACTCATTTGGAACTAGCTGAATGGAGAAAGAATGCAAAACCTTTTTTATTTCAGTCTAGGAAGGATATTCTGCTCGAAAAAACTAGAATTGAAGAACTCAAGATAAATGCCCAAAGAATAATGAATGGGGAAATCCAATTCTTCAGTTCAGATTGGTTGAATTTAGGCACAGATTATGATTGGATAACAAACCCAGATAGTGGTTTTCAATATGATATATCTAAACATTGGACAGAAGTAAACGACTATAGTAAAAAGGCAGGAGACATTAAGTATGTCTGGGAAAAGTCACGTTTCTCGTATCTTTATTCAATAATAAGATATGATTATCACTTTAATGAGGACAACTCTTTATTTGTATTCCAAGAAATATCTAATTGGATGGATGCTAATCCTATAAACATGGGACCAAACTACAAATGCAGCCAAGAAATATCACTACGTGTATTAAACTGGATTTTTGCATTATACTTTTATCGAAATTCTGCCCATCTCACCGATAAATTGTTCAACAAGCTTATACATTTTATAAACTGGCAATTACATCATATATATAATAATATTAATTTTTCACGGATTGCTGTTAGAAATAACCATGCAATAACAGAGACTTTAGCATTATATATTATACCAACTATTTTCCCTGATTTGCCTAATGCTGAAAAATGCAAGCTTAAAGGAAAGAAATGGTTTGAACAAGAAATAGATTATCAGATATATAATGATGGAACATTTCTTCAGTTT
>JBDLTH010000123.1:0-7566 GCA_039799165.1 Bacteroidota bacterium | reverse complement strand
CTGTCGACAATAAGGAGGTAGAATATACTTTCGAACCTTTGGTAGGTAACGATATACCGAATCGATTGTATTACCCTACTAAAGAGCAAAATGTGAATGGTAAAAGTTACCGTGAGGCATTGGCACATCAAGGTAGCGATAATCTCGAAACCAAACTATGGCTGTTTAAGTAATAAATTTAAATACTTGGTATTTAAAGATTAATGTCAAGTATTTCGTCTATTGCATTCAACCATTTTTTATAGTCAAACCGATCCATACACTCCTGTTTTTTAGATCTGAAATAGGGGTGTAGCGTTCGATCGTCCATCACTTTCTTCATTCCTAAATAAACTCCTTCGAAACTGTTTTCTGTTAATACTCCATATCTTCCACCATCTATAACATCTTCAGGTCCACCACATGCCGTAGTAATAACGGGTGTGCCTAAGGTTATCGCTTCGATCAATGTTAACGCAAAGCTTTCACGCGATGATGGGCATAAAAACCAATCGGCTTGTTTCATATACGGAAAAGGGTTGCTTACACGCCCATACATGGTGATCCAGTCGTTCAATTTGTGTTCAGTAATCAACGATTGTAGTTTTTGAAACTCCGCACCATCACCTAAAATACGGACCTCGAAATCGTAACCTTCTTTCAGCAATCGATCCGTTGCCAGAATGGCTCTGTCTACTGTTTTCTCGTGAGATAAGCGAATAACGATAACAAAGCACATCCGATCTGGTTTAATTAAATCAATAGGTTCTTCAGCTTTTAGGGCAATGCCCGACAGATCAAGTGCATTGAACAGTACTTCTATTTCTTTTTTTGCATGTCCATTGTTATATATATCAATGTATCCTTGTTTACATGATTCAGAAACACAAAAAATGCGATCATAGAGGTCGAAACAAGCATTCATTCGTTCGATCTGAAACCTGTTTAATAAAAAAGCGAATGACTCTTTTAATGATTTACTAATATATTTTCTATGATAAGGTTGGTTATGTATCCACAAATATTTTGGACGTTTTGATTTGCTAAACAGGATAGAATAAAATCCGTCTTTGAAGCAGATAATCTCATCATATTTTTTCTCGTCAAACTTGATTTGTTTAGCAAATAATCGGGGACAAAAAATTAACGTATTAGTATATATCCATTTTTTAAGCCCTGTAAGTTGTTGTGGAAAAATATAATGAAGATGTACTTCCTTTGGCACTCTGTTTAGCAATACATTTCTATCAGAAGGGTTGGGCAACATTAATGTTACATTACAATCCTTCTTGACTAGGTGATGTAGTAAATTTATTAGCAATATTTCGGTTCCACCTAAATATAAGCAGTCATTAAAAATAAGTATTCGCTTCTTCTGCATGTAGTCTTTTTATCGTAAAACGGAAGTTTGCACTAAAATTATAAAAAAAGATTGAGTTTAATACCCAATCTTTTCGAAGTTTTATATGTTTACACAATCAATCAGAAAATAAATAAATCGCTACTGTCTTTACGCACTTTAGCACTACCTGCCGAGCGATCGGTATCAGGATCCCTATATCCAAGAGGCAGCAACAAGGTTGACTTTAAATTTAGTTTTCCTAAATCGAGTAGCTCATCTACCTTAGCAGATTCAAAACCTTCCACTGGCGTGGCATCTATTTTGAGGTTTGCCGCCGCTATCGTAGCATATGCCATAGTAATGTAGGTTTGGCGAGTTGTCCAATCCAACACTTGTGCATCTGTCATCCCCAGTAGCGTATTCCACTTCCCCCTATACTCATCCAATCGTTCGCCAGTGATATTACGTAATTTGCCAAAATGCTCGATGAATGTGTCAATATCATTTTGAGTAAGCTTTGTATATGCAGCAAATACCAGCAGGTGCGAGGCTCCACGAAGCATTTTTTGATGTATTGCAGCCTCTGTATGAATTTTATTGATAAGATCCGAGTCTTTTATAACCAATACTTTGAATAGTTGCATGCCCATTGAGGTGGGTGCTAAGCGTATCGATTCTAATATTGTATTTATTTTATCATCCTCAATCTTCTTTTCGTTCATAAATTTGCAGGCATAGCGCCAGTTCAAATCGTCTATTAAATTCATTGCTTTAATTTATATATTTGTATTTGGTGAGTTATATCAAAAAAAAGGACTACGAAGTGTAGTCCTTTCTTGATTTTTTGTTCAGCGAATTATGCTGGGCTGATTGCACTTGTAGGACATACATCAGCACAAGTACCACAGTCGGTACAAGCATCTGGATCAATCACATAGATTTCACCTTCTGATATAGCACTTACAGGACACTCATCGATACAAGTACCGCATGCAATACAATCTTCATTAATTACGTAAGCCATGACTTTTAATCGTTTTTATTAATACTAACTTTATGATATGACTTAACAAAGATAAATTCTTTTTTGATCTATTCAAATACATTGCTGGTAGATACTCTGTGTCTCATGTCTTTATTCTTGGTATTTAACTATCTTGTAATCTATTAATGGGTTAATAAACAGTAAAATAAATAAAATAGGGAAAAAGACTTGTTTTTATATTTTTCTGTTTTAATTTTACATCTGTAAAGGGCAAAAGGGGATAACTCGAATCGTTATTCACTACGTCGGCTTAGATAAATGATATTTACGAATCAATAATTTGTTTTGAGAAAATATAGTCGCTTTATTGTGTTTTTATGTTTGCATATAGCTTGTTGTTTTAATGCTTTTTCTCAAAAACAAAAGCTTAAAAATCAACCATATGCCGATCAGAAATTGTTTCATTTTGGTTTTACAGTAGGTGTAAATGCACAAGATATTATTCTGTCGCATAGTGGAGCTGTAAGCAATCGTAATGAAGTTTGGTTTTCAGAAGTACCCTCTTACTCACCAGGCTTTAGTGTAGGTATTATCGCCGATCGATATATCAATTCGCATATGAATCTGAGAGTTATCCCAAGTATTCACTTTGGTGAGCGTAGATTTGCTTTTAGAGAACAAAATGCTTCAAGTGTAGACAAGGATCAAGATTTTCCGATCAAAAGCAATTACTTGTCTTTGCCTATTCATATGCGTTTTAGCTCCGAGAGATTGAACAATATACGTCCATATATCTTAGCAGGAGGTTTTATAAATACTGAGATTGGTAACAAAAGCGAACCCATTATCAAATACAAGAGCCTTGATTATGGCATTGATATAGGTATTGGGTGTAATCTATACTTTCCACTATTTAAGATGAGTCCCGAATTGAGATTCTCGTTTGGACTGAAAGATATAATTGAACACGACAGATCCGATTTGCGAGACCAAAGTTTGGTGAAATATACGGATGCAATACAATCAGGAAAGTCGAGAATGATAACATTAACATTTAATTTTGAATAATTAAAAGAATATATGCAGAACGAAGAAGATTGGGACGATCCTTCCCTAAAGGAATATACGGATATGCAAAAGTATGCCTTTGTAACATTACGTGCCATAGAAATGGATGCAATAGGGTATTGCTATCGCGAAAACTCGGATATAAAGATTGATAGTGGCTGGCGTTTTATGTACGGCGATGAAGATGAAGATTATTTAGATAATCCAGACAATACCGAAACGCAAGATTTGGCTAAGGTGCTGGACTGGAAACCTGAGTTAAAAGAGATTGTTTCATTTCGTCCAGGTACAGAGTTTGAATGGAATGCTGAAAAGCAGGTGTTCGATAAAATCTGAAACGCATTTTGAAACAAGGCTTATATTGTCCAAAATTTAGAACAGAAAGCGAGTGCATGCAACGATGATGTATTGTTGTGCCTTACGACATTAAAATATACGATCGGTACTTCGCTTTAATTTTTTTTGTACTTTTGCACTTTATATTCAATTTTTTAATAAAATCAATATACAATTGTGGCTGAGACTAAGTATATTTTTGTTACAGGGGGAGTTATTTCTTCGTTAGGAAAAGGAATTATAGCTTCATCTTTAGGTAAATTATTACAAGCAAGAGGTTATAAAGTTACGATACAAAAACTGGATCCCTATATCAACATCGACCCAGGAACTCTAAATCCATACGAGCATGGCGAATGTTATGTAACGGTAGATGGTCATGAGGCCGATTTAGATTTGGGGCATTACGAACGTTTTTTGAACGAACCTACCCATCGGGATAATAATATTACAACGGGACGTATTTATCAAAACGTTATAAATAAAGAACGTAAAGGAGACTATCTGGGCAAAACGGTACAGGTTGTTCCACACATTACGGACGAAATACGACGTAATATAAAATTGTTGGGTGCAAAATATGATTACGATTTTGTAATTACCGAAATTGGTGGAACTGTAGGTGATATAGAATCACTACCATTTATCGAAAGTGTACGCCAGCTTCGTTGGGAGCTAGGTAGCAAAAACAGTTGTTGTATACATCTAACCTATGTGCCTTATATTGCTGCTGCAGGAGAAGTGAAAACAAAACCAACGCAACATTCGGTCAAAAATTTGCAGTCGTCAGGAGTTCAGCCCGATATATTGGTGTTGAGAACAGAGCATGCTTTGAACAAAGATATTCTGAAAAAAGTAGCTTTGTTTTGCAATGTCGACTCTGATGCTGTGATGCAGTCTGTTGATGTATCTACCATTTATGAAGTCCCTCTCAAAATGCAAGAGCAGGGAATGGATGAGATTGTATTGCGTAAGTTGAATATACCGATAGGCGATAAACCCGAGATGAAGTCGTGGAGAGCTTTTCTGGACAAGAAGAAGAATGCAAAAGAGACCCTCAAAATAGGATTAGTTGGTAAATACGTAGAATTGCCAGATGCTTACAAATCGATCAATGAATCGTTATTGCAAGCAGCCATTTATCATGATCGAAAGCTAGACCTGCATTTTATTCATTCTGCCAAAATTACAGACGAAAATGTGGCAACCATGCTGTCAGATATGGATGGCATCATTATTGCACCTGGCTTTGGACAGCGTGGAATAGAAGGCAAATTTAAGGCACTGAAATATGCACGAGAAAACAATATGTTGACATTGGGTATATGCCTCGGAATGCAGTGTATGGTAATAGAATATGCTCGCAATGTACTTGGATTAGAAGAAGCCAACTCGACCGAGATGAATCCTCAGGCCAGATACAAAGTGATAGACCTGATGGAAGAACAAAAGAACATCATCAATATGGGAGGGTCTATGCGTCTAGGAGCTTATAAATGCAACCTCGAAAAAGGATCTTTGGTACACAAAGCCTATGGGAACGATGCGGTGGAGGAACGTCATCGTCATCGTTTCGAATTTAATAACGAGTACCGTAGTCAATTCGAAGTAGCAGGTATGAAGTGTAGCGGAGTGAACCCCGAAACCAAATTGGTTGAAGTAGTAGAAATACCTGCCTTGAAATGGTTTATGGGCGTACAATTTCATCCCGAGTATAATAGTACAGTCGTATCTCCTAATCCGCTATTTATGAGTTTTATAAAAGCTGTTTTAGATAATAAATAAGAATTAATAAATAAAATTACGCTGCCCGAATAATCATTTACAGAATAATAAATAATGGATAAAAACACAGGGATTGGATTAGCCTTAATTGCTGCGATAGTTATAGGCTTTTCTATATTAACTAAACCCACTCAAGAGGAAGTTGACCGTCAACAGCGTTATCAAGATTCGATCAAGAACACTCAAGTTGCACAGGCTCAAGAAAATATTGCTACTCCAGAAGCAACACCAGCAGTTTCTCCAGAATCAGAAATAGCCGATTTCTTCGATGTAAAACAACCCGTACAACAAGACTCGACGGTTCAAATAACCGATTCGTTGACAAAAGATGTTGTAAACGAACAGTTTGTATTCTTAGAAAATAATAAGGTCAAAATTAAGTTTACTACACTTGGAGGTCAAGTAAGTAGCGTTTTGCTAAAAGACTATAAAACGTACAAAGGAGACTCCTTGTATTTAGTCGATGCAGATGCTAACATGTCTCTCGAATTGATGAATAAAAAAGGGATCAGGCTCAACACCGATAAAGCTACTTTTAGAGTTCTACCCTCAGATTCAGATGCACAGACGTTGACTATGCGTATGAATTATTCGGACACGCAATACGTTGATTTCGTTTACACGTTAGCTGCCGATGATTACATGCTAAAGTTTGACGTTGCAGTAGTAGGTCTCGAAAGTGTGTTGAGTGTAGATTGTCTTGAAAATTTTATCTTAAAATGGCAACAAAATATAAGAAGGCAAGAAAATAACACCAAAAGTGAGCAACAATTTGCCAAAATACATTACAAAACCGTAGACAGTAATTTTGAAGAGTTAAGCGAAGCCAACACCGAAAATAGAGAGGTTACATCAGGTACTAAGTGGATTGCTTTTAAAGACCAGTTTTTTTCGAGCATCCTAATTGCTGATGATACTTTCAGAAACGCAAATTTGTCATCAAAACCCATACAATCCGATAAATATCTAAAAGATTATGCCGCAGTATTGAGTTTTAAACCTGCCACTGACGCAAAGGATGTGTACAAAGGTAACTTCAAATATTTCTTTGGTCCTTTAGATTATTATATGCTCAAAGGCTATGACGATGACGTAAAAGAAACCGCACAGCGTTTGGATTTAGATCGACTGATTCCCTTGGGTTGGACACTCTTCCGTGTTGTCAACAAATACCTTGTTATGCCTTTATTCGATCTGTTGAACTCAACAGGCATGCAAATGGGGCTGGTTATATTTTTATTGACATTGATTGTTAAACTTGTAATATCGCCTCTTACGTACAAGTCGTTTATGTCATCCGCTAAAATGCGCGTTCTGAAACCTCAGGTTGATGAGCTTAACGAAAAATATCCTGGGCAAGATAAGGCAATGGAAAAGCAAAAAGCAGTTATGCAATTGTATAGTCAGGCAGGCGTAAATCCGATGAGTGGATGTATACCCATGCTTTTGCAAATGCCAATTCTGATTGCTCTTTTCTCTTTCTTTCCATCGGCAATAGAGCTTCGTCAACAAAGTTTTCTTTGGGCGGACGATTTATCTACGTACGACACCATTCTATCGTGGGATGCTAATATCCCATTTATATCAAGCTGGTTAGGTAACCATATCAGTCTGTTCTGTATATTGATGACAGCTACCAATATTATCTATACCAAGTTTAATATGGATGCGACCAATACCGGACAGCAACAGATGCCGGGTATGAAATGGATGATGATGTTGATGCCACTAGTGTTTTTCTTTGTGTTGAATAGCTATCCTTCGGGTCTTAACTATTACTACTTCTTATCTACATTGATGACTATTTTAATCACAATAGGCTTTAGATATGTTGTAGACGAAAAGAAGGTGTTAGCCAAATTAGAAGAGAACAAGAAGAAACCAAAGAAAAAAGGTCTTATGTCACGTTTGCAAGAACAGGCTGAGCAGGCACAACGTCAGCAACAAGCTCAGGCAGCAAATAAAAACAAACAAAATAAGAAAAGGAAATAAGTTTCTTCGTTTTTTAAGAGAAACATTTACCATACCGAGCAGAGGCTATACATTAATTTGTATAGCCTCTGCTTATTAT
>JBDLTH010000122.1:0-3576 GCA_039799165.1 Bacteroidota bacterium | reverse complement strand
ACCTTGGTGATTTTTTTGCTATTTCACATGAGCATGAATTTGGTTTCGATCATCTCCATAGATGCTTATCAAGCAATCTGTGGGTTTTTGGGAACAAATTGGTATGCTGTTTTAGCTACAGGCGGATTGGCAGCATTGTTTGTTTTGCACATTGTTTATGCCGTTGTACTTACACTCCAAAACAGGAATGCTAGAGGAGGTAGCCAATATGCCTCTGCCACTTCTGCCGATACATCATGGTCTTCACGAAACATGTTGGTACTAGGAGTTGCTATCTTGGCATTTTTGTTTGTGCATTTATACGATTTCTGGTTCAAGATGATGTTTGCCGAACTTTTCCATTTAGAAAATATTGTAGTTTATCCCAATCAAGTTGGCGACCATATGGTTTCTTTATTTGCTTCACCTGTCAAGGTAGCACTCTATCTTATTGGTACAATAGCACTTTGGCTTCACCTATCGCACGGTATCTGGAGTATGTGCCAATCGGCAGGATTGAATGGTAAAACTTGGATGCCACGTTTGAAATGTACAGCTAATATTGTTGCGGCAATAGTATGTATTGGTTTCGCAGTTGTACCCATATTCTTTTTTGCGAAAAGCATACTTTGCACTACATGTAATTAAATTAACGACTTAAAGAAAAACAAATATGGCTACTACATTAGATCCAAAGAAAGACTCGAAAATTCCAGATGGGGCACTAGCCGATAAATGGACTAACTATAAAAGCAATCAAAAACTTGTAAACCCTTCGAACAAACGTCGTTTAGATGTTATTGTAGTAGGTACTGGTCTAGCAGGAGGGGCTGCAGCAGCTTCTCTGGGCGAAATGGGCTTCAATGTTCTCAACTTTTGTATTCAAGATTCACCTCGCCGTGCACACTCTATAGCAGCACAAGGAGGTATAAATGGGGCAAAAAATTATCAAAACGATGGAGACTCTGTATATCGCTTATTTTACGATACAATAAAAGGAGGAGACTACCGTGCTCGTGAGGCAAATGTGTATCGCATGGCAGAAGTCTCCAATAATATAATCGACCAATGTGTCGCACAAGGTGTACCCTTTGCCCGAGAATACGGAGGTCTATTAGACAATCGTTCGTTTGGAGGTGCACAAGTGTCTCGTACATTTTATGCCAAAGGACAAACAGGACAGCAATTATTACTAGGAGCCTACTCATCATTGAGTCGTCAAGTCCAAAAAGGTTCAGTTAAATTATACACCCGATACGAGATGCTCGATGTTGTAATGATCGACGGAAGAGCTCGTGGTATCATTGCCCGTAATCTGGTAACAGGTAAAGTAGAACGCTTTGCAGCACATGCCGTTGTGATAGGAACAGGTGGTTACGGAAATGCTTTTTTCCTTTCTACCAATGCTATGGCCTCAAATGCCTCAGCAGCAATACAAGCCTACAAAAAAGGAGCATACTTTGCCAATCCTTGTTTTGCCCAAATTCACCCCACATGTATTCCCGTACATGGTGAGTTTCAGTCTAAACTCACACTCATGTCCGAATCGTTACGTAACGATGGACGTATCTGGGTACCTAGAAAGAAAGAAGATGCAGAAGCTATTCGCACAGGTAAAATGAAGGCTACCCAGATAAAAGAAGAAGATAGAGATTACTATTTAGAAAGGCGTTATCCAGCCTTCGGAAATCTTGTACCTCGTGATGTTGCCTCACGTGCAGCAAAAGAAAGATGTGATGCCGGTTTTGGAGTAGGCAATACAGGTTTAGCCGTATACCTTGATTTCTCGGACGCAATTAAACGTCTCGGCAAAGCAACAGTAGAAGCTAAATACGGTAATCTTTTCCAAATGTATGATAAGATTGTAGATGATGATCCATACGAAATGCCGATGATGATTTATCCAGCTATCCATTATACAATGGGAGGCGTTTGGGTCGATTACGAATTGATGACTTCAGTACCAGGCCTTTATTGTATTGGCGAGGCCAATTTCTCTGATCATGGAGCTAATCGTCTTGGAGCCTCCGCTTTAATGCAAGGTTTGGCAGACGGATACTTTGTTCTTCCTTATACAATTCAAAATTATTTAGCAGATCAAATTACAGTACCACGTTTCAGTACCGATTTGCCCGAATTTGATGACGCCGAACAAGCAATAAATAAAAAAATTGCAAAACTAATGGCTATCAAAGGAACACGCTCAGTAGACTCTATCCATAAACAATTAGGCCTTATCATGTGGGATTTTGTAGGTATGGGACGTACCAAAGAATCTTTAGAAAAAGCATTGGAGCAAATCGAAGAAGTGAAAAAAGAGTTCTGGACAAATGTCCGTATCCCAGGAGAATCAAATACATTAAATACCGAACTAGAGAAAGCACTTCGTGTAGCTGACTTTTTAGTGGTTGGAGAATTAATGGCTCGTGATGCACTTGATAGAAATGAATCTTGTGGGGGACACTTCCGTGAAGAATACCAAACGCCCGAGGGTGAAGCAATGCGAGACGATGAAAATTACTCATACGTTTCATGTTGGAAATTTGCAGGTGAAGATCAAGCACCAGAGTTGGTCAAAGAACCTCTTAAGTACGAATTTGTAGTAAGACAACAACGTAATTACAAAGCTTAACCTTAGTAAAAGAGTAAACAAATGAATAAGACAATAAATATAACGCTCAAAATTTGGCGTCAAAGAGGTCCTAAAGAACAAGGGGCTTTCGAATCATACAAGTTAGACGGAGTTTCAGTAGACAGTTCTTTTCTCGAAATGTTAGATATACTAAATGAAAACCTAATAAACGAAGGAAAAGAACCCGTAGTTTTTGACCACGACTGTCGTGAAGGAATCTGTGGAATGTGTAGCCTTTATGTAAATGGACACCCTCATGGTCCTGACGAAGATATAACTACCTGTCAGTTGCACATGCGTAAATTTAAAGACGGCGAAACAATAACCATAGAGCCATGGCGTTCAGCAGGTTTTCCAGTTATACGAGATCTTATCGTAGATCGTACCGCTTTCGATAAAATAATTCAAGCAGGAGGATACACCTCTATCAATGCAGGAGGAGCACAAGATGCCAATGCTATCTTGATTCCTAAAGTAGATGCAGACGAAGCAATGGATGCCGCATCATGTATTGGATGTGGAGCTTGTGTAGCCGCCTGTAAAAATGGATCAGCAATGCTTTTTGTTTCAGCAAAAGTAAGCCAATTAGCATTATTACCTCAAGGTAGAGTTGAAGCCAAAAGCCGAGCAAAATCAATGGTGTCGAAAATGGACGAATTAGGTTTCGGTAACTGCACCAATACAGGAGCATGCGAAGTAGAATGTCCCAAAAATGTATCAATAAGTAATATTGCACGATTGAATCGGGAGTTTTTAAAAGCAAAATTCGCAGATTAATCTGTAAATAAAAATACCAATACAATGACGATACCTTCAATCAAGGTCTCGTCATTTCACTTTCCTGGTAAAATAGATATAAAAGTCTACGATTAGATATATTTGAGGACTAGGATTTTATAAAAACATTTACGATTTTCCGAAAAAAAGGGTTTAAAATATTTGGAAGCTATATGAAAAGGGACTAC
>JBDLTH010000121.1:0-58071 GCA_039799165.1 Bacteroidota bacterium | reverse complement strand
ATAGCCATTTCTGTTTTGATTTTTTATCAGACACAAAGGTATAAAAATATGTAGCTCATTTCTGTTTTTTGCTTTCTTTGTTCCATTCTATTTATTACCTGTAAACAAAAAAACTACAAGTCTTAGTCTTGCAGTTTTTTATGTATAGTCTATTTTAGACTATGTGTGTATTATTCAGTGTATTTATTTACTCTGAATCGTTCATTTCCAGATTTTATAAAATCTGCAATTTGTTTTGCGGCAGCAATACCAGCATTTGTATTTGCTTCTGCTGTTTGAGCCCCCATTTTCTTAGGAGTAGCAAAATAGCGATCTACAAATTTATCACTCATCTCTGCATGGTTACTAGGCAAAATGTCGGTTACGTATTTAAAATCTTTACGATCAGCCATTAGTTTTACCATTTCGGCTTCGTGTACAACTTCTTTTCGTGCCGTATTGATAAGGACTGCTTTAGGAGGCATCTTGCTTAGTAATTCGTAGTTTATCGAATTTTTGGTTTCAGCCGTAGCTGGTATGTGAAGTGATACAAACTGGCAGGTAGAATATAATTCACCAACTGATTGTAGTGATATAACTCCTTCTTGTTCTATTTGCTCTTTCGTCAAAAATGGGTCGTAAGCATATACCTCCATCCCAAATCCTTTGGCAATACGGGCAACATTACGTCCTACATTTCCGTAGGCGTGTATTCCTAGTTTTTTGCCTAGTAATTCAGAACCCGATGTGCCGTTATAAAAGCTACGAATGGCGTATACAGCTAGCCCAAAAGCTAGTTCAGCCACCGCATTTGCATTCTGACCAGGTGTGTTCATCACACATATCTTATTTGCTGTTGCGGCTTCTAGGTCTATATTATCGTATCCAGCACCTGCACGCACTACTATTTTTAGTTGCTTGGCAGCATCTAACACTTCTTTGTCAAAAATATCGCTTCTAATGATGGCTGCATCTACGTTTTGTACAGCATCTAGCAGTTCTTGCTTTTGCGTATATTTTTCTAAAAGTACCAGCTCAAAGCCAGCATCAGCAATTACCTCTTTTATGCCGTTTACCGCTTCTGCTGCAAATGGTTTGTCTGTTGCTATTAAAACTTTCACACTCATATATTTAAGGAGTCTAAATTATTTTGCGTATTTTTTCTCAAACTCTAGCATTGCATCTACTAAGGCTTGCACGCCTTCTTTAGGCATTGCGTTATAGATAGAAGCTCTGAAGCCGCCCACTGAGCGATGTCCTTTTAGCCCGTCTAAACCTTTTTCGGTAGCAAATTTTAAAAATTCTGCTTCTTTATCTTTGTATTGTTCTGTCATAACAAAGCATACATTCATTAATGAACGATCTTCTACTGCACAAGTACCTTTAAATAGGGGGTTACGATCTATCTCGGCGTATAACAATGCTGCTTTTTCTTTGTTCTTTTTTTCCATTACAGGCACTCCTCCATTGGCTTTTAACCATCTCAATGTTTGCATAGCTGCGTATATGGGAACAACAGGAGGGGTGTTGAACATCGAACCATTCTCGATATGTACTTTGTAATCCAACATTGTTGGTATTTGACGTGATACTTTACCCAACAGTTCATCTTTGATGATTATAAAAGTAACTCCTGCTGGTGCAAGGTTTTTTTGAGCACCGCCATATATAAGACCGTATTTTGAGACATCAACTACTCTCGAAAATATATCAGATGACATATCGGCTACCAAAGGTACAGGAGAGTCTAGATCAGTATGAATTTCTGTTCCGAAAATGGTATTGTTGGTTGTTATATGAAAATAATCTGCATCAGCAGGTATTGTATAATTTTTGGGTATGTGTGTGTAATTATCGGCTTTGGAAGAAGCTACTTCTATTACTTCGCCAAACATTTTAGCTTCTTTTTGTGCTTTAGATGCCCATGTTCCTGTATTGAGATAGGCAGCTTTTGTTTTGAGCAAATTGAATGGAACCATACAAAATTGTAGGCTTGCTCCTCCTCCTAAGAATAGGACTGAATATCCTTGAGGTATGTTTAACAACTCTTTGAACAAAGCCGTAGTTTCATCCATAACAGACTCAAAATCTTTGCTTCTGTGGCTTACCTCCATCAGAGATAATGTTGAGTTATTAAAATCAAGGATAGCTTTTGCTGTTTCTTCAATTGTTTGCTGTGGCAAAATAGATGGCCCTGCACTAAAATTGATTTTTTTCATATTTTTATTATTTATGTTTTTGCAGATTGAATCCAAAATTAGCAAATATATTCTGAAATATATCTATTTTAAGAAGTAAAAGAACGTTGATTTTTATTTTGCTCGTATTTTAGCTTTTTTAAGAGCAATAGTATAGTTTTATTGACTAAAACATTGATTTTTGTCAATAAAAGGGTGCTGCTTATTCTTGTTTCAGAGCTCTATTCTATTGAGTAAATTTTCGAGGACGTTGTAGTATGATAGCCAAGATAGAAGCAATACCCATGAGCATAGGATAATATAAATAAGGTAGTATGGTAATAGGGGTTACGCCAGCTAAACTAGATGCTATCAGCAATTGAGCTCCATAGGGTAGTAAGCCTTGTACTGAACAAGAAAAAGTATCTAATAGGCTAGCCATTCGGCGTTTGTCAATTTCAAATCGGTCTCCTATTTTTTTTGCTATTGGTCCAGTAATAATTAAGGCTACAGTATTGTTGGCTGTACATATATCAGTCAAACTAATTAAAGCAGCTACACTTGTTTCGGCTTGTCGTTTGGTTTTTACGTTTTTAGTAAGTGTATTGATGAGCCAATCTACTCCTCCATTTTGACGGATGATCTCGAATAAACCTCCTGCCATGAGCGAAACAATAATAAGCTCGCCCATGTCATATACAATACTTTTTTGAGCAGCAATAGTCCATTCCCATATACCAAAACTATCTGTATAAAGCCCTATCAACCCAGAAAGCAAAATACCTAGTACCAATACTACGATGACATTTACGCCTGCTATGGATGCTATAAGTAATATGCAATAGGGTAATACTTTGAGCCAGTTTATCTCAGTAATAGGTATTGTTATGTTGGTATCTTTTCCGATATAGATATACAAGAGTATAACGAATATTGTTATTGAAAAAAGGATGCGTGCATTGACTTTAAATTTGTCGCTCAATTCGCAACCTTGCGTTCGAGTGGCTACAATAGTGGTGTCTGATATAAACGAAAGGCTGTCTCCAAACATAGCTCCACCTACTACAACACCTAATATAAGTGGTATACTAAAATCGGTTTGTTCTCCCAATCCTATTGCAATAGGGGCAAGGGCTGCAATAGTTCCTGTGGATGTACCCATTGCCATAGACACAAAACAAGCTGCTATAAATATGCTCGCTATTATCATATTTGCGGGCAATAATGTCAAGGTCATGTTGACAGTAGCATCTACTGCACCCATGGCTCGTGCCGTGCCTGCAAATGCACCTGCCAAGATGAAAATGAGTACCATCAAAATAATGGTTTCATTGGCTGCACCTTTGCAAAAGACATCTACCCGTTCGTTGATCGATTTACCTTTAAAGGATGAAATGGCTACAACGATGGTGAGCAGAAAAGCTACTGATATAGGTAGTTTGTACAAATCGCCAGTTACAAACCATGTGCCAAGGTATAGTATAAAGAAAAACAACAAGGGGAGTAGTGCCGAAAAACGGGGTTTTATATTATTCATGTGGATTATAGTAAAAAAAAACGTTACAATAAAGCTTTGCTCAAACTGCAATTGGCAGTACAAATATAATACTTTTTTGAAGTCTCATTGATAATAAGTACGGAGTGATAGTCTAATAAAAAAAACTAAAGAGTCGTAAGATTAACTCCCCGACTCTTTAGTTGAAATATTTGATTTCTTAATTCTACGTGATATAATTATTTTTTGCTTTTCGCTCTTTCTCTAAGTACTTCAAAAATACCAGGCAAGATTGAAACAACAATAATTACGACCATCAACATTTTCAAATTTTGTTGTACCCAATCTATTGTTCCTACAAAATATCCTAATAGCGTGAATATCATCACCCAGGCTATGCCTCCTACGACATTATACATTGCAAATTGTTTGTACTCCATACGCCCCATACCTGCAACAAAAGGAGCAAATGTGCGTACAATAGGTACAAAACGAGCTAGTATTATTGTTTTGCCACCATGTTTTTCGTAAAACGCATGTGTTTTTTCAAGGTAGCTTTGTTTAAATATTTTAGAATTGGGGTTGCCAAATAGCTTTTCACCAAAAAGACGCCCAATAGTATAATTTACACCATCTCCTATAATAGCCGCTACTATTAAGCTCACATTTAAAATAATAATATTAAAATCTCCAGTGCTACTTGAAGCTGCTAGTGTACCTGCTACGAACAACAACGAATCGCCAGGAAGAAAAGGGGTTACAACCAATCCCGTTTCGCAAAAAACAATCAAAAATAAGATTACATAAACCCAAGTTCCATAGTTTGCAACTAACTCAGTTAAGTGAACATCGATGTGAAGAATAAACTCGATTAAAAAATGTACGTATTCCATTTAATTTTTAATTTATTTCTTGTAGTATTTATTTTTAATAAATTTAAAAGACAAAGGTATTTCTTTTTTTGTTGTTAAAGAAATCTCATATCCTAAATTATGTCTTCATTTTCATTAAATTAAAAAGCTCTAAATACAATTACTTTCCCATTTGTATCTATCGAAAATCGATCTCCTTCCGATTCATTGAGTGTAGCTTGCCACCAATTGCTAAACACTTTTTGTTGTATCGGATACTTTAACCCGTACGAAGTTATTTTGCTAGGTATGATGCTAAAAAGCGACACCTGTTGCTTAGGTGTAGACTCGAAAATTGTATAGCTATCAATGGCATTGAATACTCCATAATCGGTTATTATACTTATTTCGTCTGCATACTCAATGTAAAGGCTCAACAAACTAATATTGGCTATCGAATGATCCTCACGTTTGCCAGTAGCACCTACTATAATCAGTCTTTTTTTGCCTTGTTCAATACAAAACTTCACAGATTTAGTAAGATCATTTGTCTCTTGCTCATTTATCTGATGAATGATGTTACTGTATCTCGTCCTGCTCGCATCAGATAATGAGTCGCAATCGCCTACAATAGCTTGTGGATGTATGCTTGTTGATGCTAAATCATTGATAGCTCCATCACAACATACAATGTACTGATTGCTATGAAGTATGGATAAGGGTATTTTGTGTGATGGAAATTCGCCATTAGCCAAAATAACCGCATCTACAATTTCCGATAGAGTAGGGAGGGTATATGTTTTCATGTGAGATTTTTATTTTTAATCATTTTTAGCCAATTAAAATAGCCAAACACAGATGTTATAGTATATACCAGATACATAATGGATGTAGGATATAGATGTTGATGTGCATATAGGTACACAGAAACTATGTTGACTACAATAAGCAACAGCCATTGTTCTACATATTTTTGAGCAAGCATCCACATAGCCACAATACTTAGCGAAGTAACAAAACTATCGCCATAAACAACTTGACTATCTGTATATCGGCTAAGTACTAAAACCAGTATTGCGTATATACTAATCGAAGATATAATTAGGGGTATATATAACCGGGTAGGGGTTTGAACAATTCCGATATCTGTTATTGATGCTTCTTTTTTGTTTCTGTGCCATGTTATCCATCCATAAATACCTGCTAGTATGTAATATATATTGATACTAGCAAAAGCATAAAATGTACTGTATATAAATACATATGTATAAAATATAGACATTACAATACCTGTAGCCCACATCAATATATGTGCTTTGTATTCGAAATAGAGATAAAGAAGCCCTACAAAGGCTCCGATAATCTCTATCCAATTTTGTTTGAAAAAGTCTAGTATCATATCAAAAACGTATTCCTAATTTGACCATCACATTACGTGTTGCTTGTGGATATAGCCCCGTGTATACAGCTTGTGTACCATCTACAAACCTATCTGTTGCTACCCATGCGTTAGCCACGTATTCTTTATTAAGTAGATTGTTTATAAATAGCTGAAGCTCAATACTACCTATCGATTTTGTTTGAAACGTATACCCAGCAATCAAATTAAGAGTAAAATAGTCAGGTAAACGATTTTCGCTGTTCGATGTATTATCATAATACTGCTTTCCTACATATTTATTGAACAACGATAGTGTAGAATGCTTGATAGGAGTTAATGTTACTACTCCACTCGCCACAATATTAGGGGAGAATGAAATGTCTGTTTTACCTAAATATTCTGACACTTGTCCTTTGTAGTTCCATTTCGAATCATACAAATCGTAATAAGCTGTATATTCTTTTATTTTATTAGTGCTTAATGTAATGTTGGCATCCAGTTGCATCCAATTTGTAAATTTGTATGCACTGCTTAGTTCAATACCAGCACGATAACTGTTGGGTACATTCTCCATTAGTTTATAGCCCACATCGTTCAGTTTTCCTGTTTGAACCATTTGGTTTTTATAGTTCATATAATACAGATTAGCATGAAAGGATGTGTTGGTATTTCCAAATTTATAACCCAATTCATAATCGAACATCCGTTCCGATTTTATTTTTTGCACATTACCACCTTTCACAGACTCTTTAAGGTCGGTACGTAAAGGCTCTCTATTGGCAACTGCCAGAGAACCATATAACTGATGTTGCTCAGATTGATACGACAATCCGAACTTTGGATTGAAAAAATTGAATGTGTTTTTGCTCGTGATCTTTTCCAAATCATCATCTATTCCATCCATATTATAGTTGACGTATCTGTATTGGAGATCTGTAAACAAAGAGATGTTGCGGTCAACCGAATACGTATTCTTTACAAAAAAGTTGTAATCTTTCTTATTACTGTCATTTCTATACCATTCAAAATCCAATGGTATATTTTGATTCAGTTTTATCCATTTAAGCTTGCCGTAATGATCGCCTTGAAACGCAGTAATTGATGCCCCAGATATTAGGCTGAATCGATCTAAATTATAATTCAATGTGAAATTACCTACATAAAAGTCGTTTTTCATCATTTTTTGCCTAACCAAATCTGACGATTCGTGAGTCAAATTTCCAATAACCTGCGGTTGTAAACCAAACTTGCTAAACTTATTATCCACTCTGTAGTTTTCATAGTAGCCATAGCCGTGGTTATAGCTAAGTCCGATATTTATGCTTAGCTTGCTGCTAAGCTCATTCGAATAAGAGAGTTGAGCAATATTTGAATAATAATTGTCAGTTTCGTTACCATAGTAGTGTACATTGCCTGCATCATCAATATACTCGCCAGCTGGATTGTATCTTCGATTCGTAGCCATTTGTTTTGGACTGATACCTTCCCACGTAATACCTGTATGCTGAATGCCGTTGATGTAGCTTAATCTGATAAGCTGATTGTCTCTATAATACGACAATGCAGCATAAGCACTTTTGTGATCTACCTTACCATTTCTGATATAGCCATCTCCACTAACTTTCGAGTAGCGAGCATCCAACGATAATCCGTTTTTTAAGATACCCGTTCCAGTAGCAATAGTTGACGATACTGTATTATAACTGCCTATACCTGTCGAAGCGTCGCCATAAGCATCTTGTTTGCTGCCTATGGTCTTTAGCGAAATATTAGCACCAAATGCAGCGGAACCATTTGTCGATGAGCCTACACCTCGTTGTACTTGGATGCTTTGTAATGAATTTGAAATATCTGGAATATTTACCCAGTATACTTCTTGGCTTTCGGGATTATTTAGAGGCATTCCATTTAGAGTAACATTGATGCGTGTTGCATCAGTACCACGTATGCGTAAAGATGTGTTTCCTACGCCCGATCCATCTTCGGAATAGGCAACTACAGATGGCAGAGTTTCTAGTATATGAGGGATATTCTTTGCCGTATTGGCTTTTTTGATTTCACTTGCCTTGATGTTGGAATAGGTTATGGGCATTTTGCCTTGAACGCGTGTTGCTGAGACAATAATCTCATTCAAATTCACTTGCTTTAAGCTATCAGGTATTTCTTTACCAAAAACATTTAAAACAGTAAATAATGTGAGTACAGTTGAAACTTTCTTTTTCATTGATAGTCCTTTTTTGTTAATGATGGCATCAGACATTATCTGATTTTTATTAATAAAAAAGGGGATTGATGGAGATATCGTACCTAGTGTTTAAAGTAGTATGCATATATAGAAGCATACTTATTTCCCTACGCCAGCATTATCTGGATCAGGTTGTACGGGTATAATCTCAGCCTTTTTGTTTAAGGCACCCCTAAGTGTGAACAAAGATATATAAAAATAAATCGATTTATCTTAATTTTAAAAATTTAAGATTGCGTATGAGCTTCAAATACAAAAGACCCCTAACTGTAGGAGTCTTTTGATATATTATAATCAAAATGTTGATTTTTAATTAGTAACGAGCACCAACAACAGTCCAGTTAATAATTTTCCAAAGTTCTACCAAATGATCGGCACGACGATTTTGATAATCAAGATAATAGGCATGTTCCCAAACATCAAATCCTAAAAGTGGAGTTAGTCCCTTCGTTACAGGATTGCTACCATTAGCTTCTTTAACAATTGATAATTTACCACTTGCATCTTTTGCTAGAAAAACCCATCCTGAACCAAATACAGCAGCACCTGCAGTATTAAATTCTTTCTTGAAATTGTCAAATGAACCCCATTCCTTCGCAATGGCT
Organism: Bacteroidota bacterium; assembly: GCA_039799165.1. Classification (GTDB taxonomy): domain Bacteria; phylum Bacteroidota; class Bacteroidia; order Bacteroidales; family Dysgonomonadaceae; genus Dysgonomonas_A. The sequence continues at coordinate 49,338 of JBDLTH010000121.1, read as the reverse complement.
TCAGCTAATTTGCCAGTTGGCTCACCACCTGCATTAGGAGCAAAAGAAGAAAAATAAATATCGTGATTCAAAATCTGACCCGCATTGTTGAATATTGGACCATCGCTTTCTTTGATTATCGAAATTAGATCCGAGTTTTCGAATTTAGTTCCTGGAACAAGATTGTTCAGGTTGTTTACATAAGTCTGTAAATGCTTACCATAATGTAATTCAATTGTTTGTTGACTAATAACAGGCTCTAAAGCATTTGTTGCATATGGCAACGTAGGCATTTCAAATTTCATATTTGTAAGATTTTTATTATTATTTATACTTGCGTCTGAACTTGTATTATTCAAACTTAATAATGTTATGAGAAAGTAAGAAAAAAGTGAAGTCATGGCATTACATCTTATTTATACTTATAAAGGTAAACAACTTTTATTCATTTATGTTCGTTTTCGCTCAAGTATTTCAATAAGTAATATCTAATAGCCGATCAATTAAATATATAAAATAGCGGCAAGATAGAATTATCTTAAATACTATTAAACATAATGATAATTATAAAACAAATTGATTTACAACTAAAAATACACTAAAGATAAAGAGTGATCGGAATTTCTTCCGACCACTCTTGCAATATTACAACTATGTTTTATAGTTTTTTTGAAAATATCAATATTTATATTTCTCAAGTTCAGCACTCACTACATCTAATTCTTTATCCATATTTAGATTGTAATAAACATTTTGCAATTTTACGTACATCGCTTTCAGCTCACTTTCATCTGCTTTTCGAGCCAATAATGCATCTTTGTACTTTTCTAGCAATGGATATGCTTTTGTGTATAGCACCTTAGCTTTATCATCCAAAGCAGCCCTTTCTTTGGCAGCTGATACATTGCCTGATTCTTCTTTTAATGTTTGAGCTTGTAGTATATACGACACAGCTAAACCTTCTAAAGCTCTCTCACAAGTAGCATCTTTACTTAATGCCGTAGAATATATGTCATCCGCTTTAGCAAATTCTTTTTTCTCAGCATACAAAGATGCTTTTACGCTGTACATATCACAAGCTCCTGCAGGATTTCCTTCAATAGCTTTATCCAAATAAGCAATAGCTTTGTCAGATTGTCCTTTTCTGATGTACTGATTAATCAAATTAGGAATAAAATATTTGTTATTCGGAAATTTAACAGCAGCAGATTCTAATGTAGCTATAAAATTTACAGTATCGCCGACATTTTCGTACTCACCAGCAAGAAGCTCATACACATCACTATCTTTATATGTACTATTAGGTGTAAATGGCTCAGTTGTTATTTTTTTCAACATTTCAATCGCCTTCTGATCCTCTTTGGCTTGTATAGCACAAATAACGGCATAATACTTGATTGTTTGAAAAGTACTGTCATTGGTATTGAAAGCATCTTTATCGTCCGAAAACATATTTAGCGAAGGAAGTTCCCAATATTTATAGAAAAATTCAGATGCCTTAGCATATTCTTTTTCGTTATTAAAGTAGATACCTCCATTAACAAAACCTCCATGATTGGCTTTCATTATTGCGGCAACATCTTTACGCACTTTATTCTTAACCTTTCCTTTTTCATCAGGTAATTGTCCCAGTTCATCAGCCTTTACATATGGAGCATATGTCTTTAGAAGAGCATCGTACATCCTTTTTTCACTAAAATCTTTTTTGGTGATTTGCTTTAAATTTTCTTCTTCATAGAACTTATTTTCAATATCTCCAGCTGTTTTCCATGTATCAGGATCATTTTTAGACTCTTCGTTATCTAAAGCTGGCTTGATTAGCTCACGAGCTTCTCCAAAATTTTTGCTGCTTATTGCACTCTTAGCATCCTTTACTGCTTTCTTTTGTGCAAAAGAAACCGTGACTAACATGCACAGCCCCATTGTTAAAAGTACTTTCTTCATCATTATCAGGTTTTAGAAATTATTAATTCTCTGTATTTGTATTTTCGTCTATGTTATTATCTACATCGTCAGAAATTTCTTCATCCACAATGTCTTCGTCTTTATCAGACATAACTTTACAAACCGAAGCTATTTCATCATTACGCTTACCAAGGTTTATTAATCTAACCCCTTGTGTAGCACGCCCCATTATACGAAGATCTGCAACTTTGACACGAATTGTGATACCTGATCTATTGATGATCATCAAATCATTATCATCGACTACATTACTTATCGATACCAGCTTGCCTGTTTTGTCGGTGATGTTCATTGTTTTAACACCCTTACCTCCACGGCTTGTTATACGATAAACAGGTTCTCCATCTTCATCATTCAAGCGAGTGCGTTTACCGTATCCGAGTTCTGATACTACCATAATTGTTTCTTCTGGTGCATCTTTAGACATCGAAATCATACCGATTACTTCATCTATTCCATCCTCTTCGATACGCATGCCTCGTACTCCTGTGGCAGTACGTCCCATTTCTCTAACATTCGATTCATGGAAACGAATGGCTCTACCATTGCGATTTGCCATTAATATTTCGCAGTTTCCATCAGTCATCAATACCTCTATCACTTTGTCATCTTCACGAATTGTGATGGCATTTACACCATTCTGGCGAGGTCTTGAATAAGCTGACAGACTTGTTTTTTTAATAATGCCCTGTTTGGTACAGAAAATCAAATAATGGCTATTGAGAAAATCGACATCATTAAATCCTCGTACACGAATAAAGGCATTAACTTTATCGTCAGCCTCAATATTCAGCATATTCTGAATTGCTCTTCCTTTCGAGTTTTTACTTCCTTCGGGAATATCAAATACACGCAACCAAAAACATCTACCTTTCTGTGTGAAAAACAGCATGTAGTTGTGCATAGATGCTGGATAGATATATTCAACAAAATCTTCATCCCTTGTTTCTGAACCTTTAGCACCTACTCCACCTCTGTTTTGAGTTCTAAACTCAGATAGCGGGGTGCGTTTGATATATCCCATATGAGAAATTGTGATAATCATCTCATCATTTGCATAAAAATCTTCAGGATTCATTTCCGCATCCGAATACACTATTTCAGAACGTCTTACATCGCCATATTTATCTCTAATCTCAATTAATTCGTCTTTGATAACTTTTCGACAAAGCTCGTCATTTGACAAAATTTCTTTGAGATAAGCAATCAATTTTTGTATCTCATCATATTCATTGTGCAATTTATCTTGCTCAAGACCAGTTAATTGACGTAAACGCATTTCAACAATTGCACGTGCCTGAATTTCTGATAAACTGAATCTGTTTATAAGACCTTCTATTGCCTCTTGAGGCGATTTAGATGCTCTGATAATTGCTATAACTTCGTCAATATTATCCGAAGCTATGATAAGACCTTCTAAAATATGAGCTCTCTCTTCAGCTTTTTGTAAATCAAATTTAGTTCTTCTGATAACTACTTCGTAGCGATGTTCTACAAAGTAAGTAATCATATTTTTGAGATTTAATGTACGTGGACGACCTTTTACCAAAGCAATATTATTCACACTGAACGAGCTTTGTAGAGCCGTTAGTTTGTATAATTTGTTCAATACAACGTTTGCATTTGCATCACGCTTGATATCTACAACAACACGCATCCCCTGACGATCTGACTCGTCGTTTACATTACTGATTCCTTCCAGCTTTTTGTCGCCGACCAGATCAGCAATATGCTTAATCATTTCAGCCTTATTTACTTGATAAGGTATTTCGCTGATTACTATTTTTTCGTGGTTACCGGTAGTTTCTATCTCGGCACGTCCACGCATAATTATGCGCCCACGACCTGTCTCAAAAGCATCTCTAACCCCTTGGTAGCCATATATGAATCCTCCTCCTGGAAAGTCTGGAGCTTTTACATACTCCATCAATCCTTCGGTATCTATATCATTATCATCAATATATGCTATTGTGGCATTAATAACCTCTGTCATATTATGAGGTGGCATATTGGTTGCCATACCTACCGCAATACCCGATGCTCCGTTAATCAACAGATTAGGAACTCGTGTAGGCATAACAGTTGGCTCTTTGAGCGTGTCATCAAAGTTCAATTGAAAATCGACCGTATCCTTGTCAATATCCTTAAGCATCTCTTCTGCCAATTTGCTTAAGCGTGCTTCGGTATAACGCATCGCTGCAGGACTATCGCCATCAATACTACCCATATTACCTTGTCCGTCAACAAGTAGATAACGCATACTCCATTCTTGAGCCATACGCACCATGGCGAAATATACAGATGAATCTCCGTGAGGGTGATACTTACCCAGCACTTCCCCAACAATTCTAGCTGATTTCTTGTAAGGCTTGTTTGAGGTATTACCCAATTCGCTCATCCCAAATAAAATTCGACGATGAACTGGCTTAAAACCATCCCTGACATCAGGCAAGGCACGAGATACAATAACCGACATTGAATAGTCAATGTAAGCTGACTTCATTTCATCTTCAATGTTAATTCGGATAATTCTATCCTCTTTTTCTTCTTGATCTAGCATTACTTCTTATTAGATAAGTATTATATATTTCTTGTTATATTCTGACATGGAAACTTTAATGAGTCTTATTTTAAAACCCACAAAATCGTGCTAAAATACAAAAAAACTTTGACTTTTAGAAATTTTTCAAGCACAAACTAATCATCATAATTAGTACTATGAATACAATAAAACAGGATTCTTGTTATGCTTCTGTTTAAACATACAAGAACCCTGTTTTATTAGGATTTTATTCCGTTATTTATGCTTCGTCTTGACCATGACAGTTTTTAAATTTCTTCCCACTACCACAAAAACAAGGATCGTTTCTACCTGGTTTTTTGTCTACCGTTATAGGTGTTCTTTTAGGTTGATCATCTCTAGCTGGCTCTAGCTTTTCTTGACGAATATCTTCGACAATATCTTCTTTTTCAGTATTATATTTACTATAATCTGTTTTTTGTTCAGGGGCAGCTTCTTTTACCTCCTCTGGTTGACGAAGTGGTATTTGACCTCTCATTAATATAGATATTGTTTTTTTGTTAACAATATCAACCATCGATTTGAATAAGTTGAAAGACTCTAATTTATAAATCAATAGAGGATCTTTTTGTTCGTAGCTAGCATTCTGTACAGAATGGCGAAGCTCGTCCATCTCACGCAAATGTTCTTTCCATTGCTCATCTATTGTGTGTAGAAGGATTGATTTTTCGAACGATTTAATTACATCTTTAGATCCTGAATTGTACGCCTCTTTTAGATTACAAGTGATGTTGTAGACACGTTTTCCATCTGTAATAGGAATCAATATGTTTTCGAACTGTTCTCCTTGAGACTCATATACATCTTTAATGACAGGACTTGCAATTTCTGCCATTTTATCCATCCGATGTTTAAAGGTTTTAACTGCATGCTCAAATAACATTTCGGTCAGATTGTCTTGTTTTGTAGACCTAAATGTTGATTGATCGAAAGGACAATCTGTTGCTAACACGCGAAGTGTTTCCATTTTTAGATTTTCAAAATCTTGACTGTCATAATTTTGCTCTATAATTGAGTTTGCTGTATCATAAAGCATATTTGTAATATCGATACCAATACGTTCTCCCATGAGGGCATGACGACGACGTTTGTAGATAACTTCACGTTGCGAGTTCATTACATCATCATACTCAAGCAAACGTTTGCGGATACCAAAGTTATTTTCTTCTACTTTTTTCTGAGCACGTTCTACAGACTTACTTAACATGTTATGCTCTAGCACTTCACCTTCTTTGAAGCCCATTTTATCCATTAATCCTGCAATACGCTCAGTAGCAAAAAGACGCATTAATTGATCTTCTAAAGAAACAAAAAACACAGATGATCCGGGGTCTCCCTGACGACCTGCACGCCCACGTAACTGACGGTCTACACGACGAGACTCGTGTCTTTCCGTACCAATGATGGCTAAACCACCAGCGGCTTTTACTTCTGCCGACAGTTTGATGTCGGTACCACGACCTGCCATATTTGTTGCAATAGTTACAGCACTAGTTTGTCCTGCAAATGCTACAATTTCAGCCTCTTTTTGATGCAGTTTAGCATTTAATACACTATGTTTAATTTTTCGTTGATTAAGCATTCTACTCAAAAGCTCCGAAATTTCAACAGAGGTAGTACCTACTAATACTGGACGACCTTGATTGGTAAGGTTTTCGACTTCTTCAATAACCGCATTATATTTTTCACGTTTCGTTTTATAGATACGATCATTCATATCGTTTCTCGAAATAGGTCTATTGGTAGGTATAACTACAACATCCAATTTGTAGATTGACCAAAATTCACCTGCTTCGGTTTCGGCTGTACCTGTCATACCCGCAAGCTTATTGTACATACGGAAATAATTTTGCAAGGTAACTGTTGCAAAAGTTTGGGTAGCAGCTTCAACTTTTACTCGTTCTTTCGATTCGATAGCTTGATGCAATCCATCCGAATAACGACGACCATCCATAATACGTCCTGTTTGTTCGTCAACAATCATTACTTTATTATCCATCACCACATACTGATCATCTTTTTCAAATAGACTGTATGCTTTAAGTAGTTGATTTATTGTGTGTAATCGCTCTGATTTTACCGAATAGTTTTGCATCAACTCATCTTTTTGCTCGGCTTTTTGTTCGTCCGATACACCTGCTATTTCTATTTCGGCCATCAATGCTCCAATATCAGGCAATACAAAAAAGTGAGGGTCATCCGAATTTCCTGTTAATAAGTCAATTCCTTTATCTGTGAGTTCGATACTATTGTTTTTTTCATCAATAACGAAGTACAATTCATCTGTTACGATGTGCATATTACGCATTTGCTCTGCTAAATATTGCTCTTCGGTTTTGAGCATCGATGATCTTATACCAGCTTCACTTAAAAATTTGATAAGTGGCTTATTTTTAGGCATCCCTTTAAAGGAGCGATATAGTAATAACGAGCCTTCTTGTTGTACTTTTTGATCAGCAGAAGACATTTTGTTTTTAGCCTCTGCCAACAATTTGGTACACAAGTCTTTCTGTGCCTTAACAATAACCTCTACTCGAGGGCGAAACTCATCAAACAATTGTTCTTCGCCTCTGGGTATAGGACCCGATATAATGAGCGGTGTACGAGCATCATCAATCAAAACAGAGTCAACCTCGTCTACTATCGCAAAATTGTGTTTGCGTTGTACTAAATCTGAAGGTATTACTGCCATATTATCACGTAGATAATCGAAACCAAACTCATTGTTTGTACCAAAGGTTATATCTGCCTGATAGGCTTGACGGCGACCTTCCGAGTTGGGCGAATGCTTGTCGATACAATCTACAGATAAGCCATTGAACATGTATAGTGGACCCATCCATTCCGAGTCACGTTTTGCTAAGTAATCATTTACCGTAACCACATGTACTCCGTTTCCTGTAAGGGCATTTAGAAAAACAGGCAATGTGCCTACCAAGGTTTTACCCTCTCCTGTGGCCATCTCTGCAATTTTTCCTTTATGCAAAACAACACCACCAAATAGCTGTACATCATAATGAATCATATCCCAAGATATTTCATTTCCTCCTGCTAACCAGTGTTTTTTATAAATTGCTTTATCGGCTTCTATGCGAACAAAATCTTTTGTTTGAGCTAATTGTCTATCAAAATCAGTTGCTGTAACTATTATTTCTTTGTTTTGAGTAAAACGACGTGCTGTATCTTTGACTATTGAAAAAGCTTCGGGAAGAATTTCTTCAAGAATTTCTTCATACTTTTGCATAATATCCTTCTCAAGTTTGTCTATTTCTACCCAAACTTGTTCACGTTTATCAATATCCAGATTTTCTATATTTGCTTTTAGTTCAACTATTTTGGCTCGTTCTGTCGAAACATGATCTGCAATTCGCTGTCTTAGTTCTACTGTTTTAGCTCTCAGTCCGTCGTGCGATAACGCCTCAATAGCTGGATAAGCAGCCTTTATTTTTTCTACATAAGGGTTCACAGCTTTGGCATCCCTTGTAGCTTTATTACCAAAAATTTTGGCTATTAAATCATTAAATCCCATATCGTTTTTTTGTTATATTTCTTTTGATTGTATGACATTTAGGCTTGTCAAAAAAGCTCTGGCAAAGGTTGATCTTTTGCAGCATTGGGTGACCGAATGCGTAATATTCTACATACGCTAGGTGCTATTTGTGTAGCTCGAACAGTTCTTTTGATCTTTTCTGGTTTGATTCCATGTCCAAAAAATATAGCAGGACTTATAATAGCAAGCTCACGATGTGTTTTAGACTTGGTCTTATCAGTTGTACCTTCTTCTAAAACAATAGTATACCCAGATTGTACTTCTATTATTAGATCGCCCGAGTAGCCTTTGGCTAGCATATTGCGATATGCCACCATATTGGCATTGGCTTTGCCTGTCAATAGTTGTATTGAAGTAGTTGCATCTTGTACTCCACTAAATTGGATTACAAATTCAACTGCTTTATTTTGAATGCTTTCTAAATCAATATTTTTGCTCTCAATCAGCTTCCTATTTAAATAAATTTGCTGATCGTGATACTTATCTACCCATTTTCCTTTGCCATAAATTGTCATTAAATACATATTGAGCAAGGCTTCGCATCTTTTAGTGTAAAATGCTTTTTGAGTAGTAGAAGCATGTGCAGGATATTGGCTTGATGAATTGTAATACCCTGTAGATGTAACAAATATAAGTGTATTTTGTAAACCTACTGTTTTTTCTACTTGCTCCAATAGTGCTGCTATTTCTTGATCGAGACGAGCATATGTATCCTGTATTTCAAGCGAATAATCATCAGCGGATGCATCGGCATAATTTCCGGCATAGTAGGTTAATGCTAAAAAGTCGGGACTTGTTCTTGCTCCCATGTCATCTTTTTGCATCAACTTGATAGCGGTCTTGGTAATATTTTCATTCACAAAGGGAGATTCCTTTAGTCGAATGTATGAATTGGTGGGCTGATCAAATTTGTGACTGAATGCCGATTTTGATGTAGAATACGGAAACAGGTTATATTTTTCTGAGCCTAATGCAGGACTCCAGATAATTGTATTTGCCTTGTTTGAATATATATTCGATTTGTTCTCCTGCTCTACTATCCAATATAAATCTTTGTAATAATTGGTAGTAGCCCATTTTCCATTATAATCATCAATCCAATAGGCCCCATTTGCCAAGCGACCAGCAGAAGCTATTGCTTGAGCAGCGTGTGGAGCAAATGAAAAAATATCTGATTTTCCTTGTGAGGCTATTTTTAGTTCGTCTGTTATCGTTGTAACAGACAGAGCCATTGGCGAAAGCTTTTCCTTTGTATGCTTTCCCGCAAATGTATTATCTTCAAAAATAGGTGTTTGAGCATTTTTATCGGCAATGTATAGCTGACTGCCCACAATGCCATGATAGAAAGGCAAAGCTCCTGTGTAGATAGTTGCAATAGACGAAGTCTCATTCAAATTAGGAAAATCAAAACTGATGTTATGATATACCAAGCCTTGACTTAGAAGTCGCTTGAACCCTTTTTCTCCAAATGTATGATGAAACAGATCTAAATAATCGCTTCGCAACTGATCTATCGTAATACCAATAACCAACTTCGGCGTTTCTCGCAAAGTTGTTTGTGATTGTATAGAAGTTACTGTAAGTACAGCTACAAGTGATGTCAGTATTCTAATCATTTTGATTATAGTCGATCGGTCTCTATTTTAAATTTTCTTCTGTATTGTACAATATGTATGCCCGATCGTATAGCCAATGCTAATACATAAGGCAAGAATGCGAGTTCTACATATTGAGGTGTTATCAAAAACCACGCCAAAAGAAAAATTATTAAAAGGACAAAGTTAATAAAATGATAGTAGTAGATAGCCTTTGAAAAGAATTTTATTAAAAATAAGAATGAACAGATTAATTGGAGTGGGTTGAGCCACATCAAATTCCAGTTGGGATTGGTACATGGATGTACTGAAAAAAACATCAAAAAGAAGATTATTGATCCCGCAACTCCAGCTATCGCGAATAATAGTGTATCGAATAAGTTGGATATGAACGTCTTATCTTTAGTGAAAGATATAAAACTAACTAATACACTTATTATCAATAGGATTATCCCAATTAAAAGCGGAGTATCAATTAAATTATCACCTACAAACCGACTGATTGGTTTTGTTAATTCATTCTCTTTAAGTACTAATCTCCGTTGTGTGGCATCTGAATTTTGTATAACCGCATTCGTAAAATCGTGTTGCAAATATTTAGGCAAAAAATGTTCTTGCCTTTGTGTTATGCCATCGCCATCTGCTGCTGATCCGATTACTAAATCAATACCAAATCGAACCCAAGGTTCTGAATTTACTGATTCGTGAACAAGTTTTCGGTATGTTGATGGGCTTGTTTCGGGTGAAGTTTGATAAACAATCTTTCCTGAAACATTATTCTCGATAATATCACGAGGGCGGGTTGAGCAATTATCGTAGAAATAATTGTATCGGTAAGTCTTATTTTCAGGTTTGCAATTGAGGAGGAGAGCATCAACTATTTTTTGCCTCTCAGCCAAAGTCAAATTGAGTATTTGTTCTGAAATACCAATATCATTTAATTGATATATAGATAGATAATTAGGAAAAAAAGTGTATCCAACCGAATAATCGGTTTCTCCTTTAGCGAAGCGATACATGAAATTGGGGCTATCAAAATCAAACAATCCATAATTAAAAACAACATCTACATCAGCAGAAACATCTGTAACACGTATTGCAGTATGTCCAAACAAAGCATACACGGCACCATTCCATGGTGTGTTGGTGATTAGACTGATACGAGACGAATCTGATAATTGCACAGTCTGTGATCTGATCTGTTGTACAAACACCAAAAAAGAAGCAATTAAAAGAATGATTGAATATTTGGTTCTCATGTAAAACAATTTACGAACTACAAAGATACTTTTTTATTTCTTGTTTCCTTAAAGTTCTAAAAAATGACACTAACAAATGTGAAAATAAAGTAGCATCTTCATTTATCACCTAAATTTGCAATTCAATTTTTAATAAATATATCTTATGAAACAATTTTTACTCGCTGTATGTTTTTTGACATGCTCGCTATTTGTTTATTCGCAACAAGATCTTATAAATTTGCCCGCACCTCAAAAAACGGGAGGAATGCCCTTGTTAGAAACTTTTGATAAAAGACAATCAAACAGACAATATACAGGGCAAGAGCTAGATCAACAAACATTATCTAATTTGCTGTGGTCTGCCTATGGTTTTAGTAGCCGTCCAGGAGGCAAAAGAACAATCGCTACATCCGAAAACAAGCAAGAATTAGAGGTATATGTGGTATTTAAAGATGCTGCATACTATTACGATGCTACTGCGCATCAATTGAAGTTACATGCAAAAGGCGATTTTTCGGAGGCTTTGGGGCAACCCAACGTAACTGCTAATGTTGCACTATCGTTAGTTTATGTAGCTAATGTAGATAAAGCATCAAGCAGAGAAGCTTGTTTTATAGATACAGGACATATTTGCCAAAATGTGTATCTCTTTTGCACATCGGCTGGTTTAGGCACTGTGGCTAGGGGTTCGTTCAAAAAACCTGATTTGTACAAAGCTCTAAAATTTGGAGAAAAACAAGAAATAACATTAGTACAAGCCGTAGGACAGATCAAATGATATTTCGTCTCTACTACAAACACAAAAAAAGCTGCAATTAATTGCAGCTTTTTTTATGAATAAATCGCTATTCTATATTTTAAGTTGTCCTACCAAATCGCTTATATGCTTAATATTGTGCTTGTCGAGGTAGTTTTGTATACCTGCAACTATTTTGACTGAGGCAGTAGGATCAATAAAATTGTATGTGCCTACTTGTATAGCTGATGATCCTGCCAATATAAATTCAACAGCATCTTGCCACGAGGCTATCCCTCCCATCCCAATTACGGGTATTTTGACCGCATTGTAGGTTTGCCATACCATGCGCAAGGCAACAGGCTTTACACAAGGACCTGACAAGCCTCCAGTAATGGTAGAAAGAACAGGTTTCTGTTTTTCAATATCTATTGCCATACCCAGTAGCGTGTTGATAAGCGATACTGCATCTGCACCTTCGGCTTCTACTGTTTTTGCTATTTCGGCTATATCGGTAACATTAGGCGAAAGTTTGACTATCAATGTTTTGTTGTACACTTTTCTAACCTCACGTACTACTTCGGCCGCCGATTTTGCACATGTTCCAAAAGCCATTCCACCTTCTTTTACATTGGGGCAAGATATGTTTAGCTCTATAGCTGGTATTTTATCTAAATCGGTCAGTCTCAATGCACATTCAGCATAGTCTTCGACAGTAGACCCCGAAACATTAACAATAATATGTGTATCATAGTGCTTTATCTGTGGATAAATATCAGATACAAAATAGTCTACACCTTTATTTTGAAGCCCCACTGCATTGAGCATTCCCGAGGGGGTTTCAGCCATACGTGGATAATCGTTTCCTTGACGTGCGTGCAGTGTAGTGCCTTTTACAAAAATACCTCCTAGTTGAGATACATCGATAAAATCGTCATACTCTTTGCCATACCCAAAAGTACCCGAAGCAGTCATCACAGAGTTTTTTAGCTCCAGATTTCCTATATTTATATTTAGCTTATCCATTGCAATTCTTTACTATTAAATACCGGACCTTCGGTACATACACAGACATTACCTCGTACAGTTTTTTCTACACAACACAAACAAACTCCAAAACCACATGCCATCATGTTTTCGAGCGATACCTCACAATTGGTTTCGCTGGCATGTGCATATTTGGCTACAGCAACCATCATGGGTTTAGGACCACATGTATAGATCTGATCAAATTTTATTTGTTGCAATACCGAATGATTTGTAACATAGCCTTTCTCGCCGTGGCTACCATCTTCGGTTGTGGTATACACATCGCCATATTGAGCAAAATCGGCAAGTTGCAATAAATCATTAGCAGAACGAGCCCCTAACAAAAATGTAGGTTTATATCCTTTTTTCTTTAGTTCTGCACCTAAAAAAAGCATGGGAGCAGTACCTACACCACCACCTACAAGTAATAATTGCGATTGTAGGTTTGAGGGATACGAAAACGAATTACCTAAGGGCAGAAGCATATTTACAAGATCACCCTGCTTGTATTCAACCATCTTTTTAGTTCCATCACCTATCTGTTGAACGAGCAACCAAACTTGGTTTTTCGAAATATCAACATAATTGACCGAAATTGGACGTCTCAGAAAAGTTGTTGGAGAATTGGTAACATGTATTTCAACAAACTGTCCTGGACTCATTGTTGGAAGTATGCTACCATCGGCAGTAGTTAATTTCAGTAGACAGTAATTTTGATTTAATTGATCGTTTTTAATAACAACCAAATCAAGCATTTTTTTCATGCAAATTGTTTTTCTAAGATAAGTCTGAAATAATGAGACAAAGTTAATCAAAACTTATTTTATTTTGGTGCAGATAGCACATACTTCTTTATCTATTATTCGTGCTTGAAAGATTCAAATGTATTGTCGGTATAATAAACAATTATCTGCTTTATTTTCTTATCAGGTTTTTCTTTATATATAACATGTTCATTTACATGATTAAACGGCTTATTTTCGATCTTGTTTACTATTGTATCTGTGCGATATTCTTTTTCTATCGTACTGTTGTCAACCTTTATGGAATTCTCAGCTGGTGCTATTGGTTGTGTAAACAGGTCTGGAACTATTGCCTGCAATGTTGAAGGCTTATAATCTTCTGTAGCTAACTTTTGATCGTTTTTATACATTGCCCCCGTACCAGAGAGTAACCATTCGGGGCTAATGTGAGGCATTTGGGTCAATATACGTGTAACGATGTCTAAACTGGGATTGTTCCGACCATTTAATATATGAGAAATAACAGCTCTACCAATATTTAAGCTATCAGCAAAACGTGTTGGTGTCATATTTTCTTCGTCCATTATCTTTTTGATGCGCTCTTTCATGCCAGTTAGGTGCTATATAATCAGATTACAAATGTATAATTAATATTTTACAAATATAAACACAAAATCCGATATCTTTGTATACAATGCAATATATTTATGTATACATTAGCGTGTGTTCAAATGTAAACATGTGCGGTTTTACTTTAATGTTTACTTTAATTAAATTTATTAAAATACACGTTATAAATATATTATTGGTTTATAAATATACATGTATTGCAGATAGGCAGTTATAATAGTTATATTTCCATATATGGTTATATCTAAACTTTATATAATAGATATATATTATTGGTTTATATATAGATATGATAGTTTTTATTAGGTGTTTTTTATATAAACAAATGTGAATACATACAAATGTAATAATTGACACTTATGTACAATTTACAGAAATTAATCGTACATAAGTAAACGTATATGTATGGTTTACATATGTATTCAGTTACTTGTGTGTAATCGATTTGCTGTTTGATACATATGTAAACTTCGTTAATTATTGCTTGATATATAAATGAAATTTGTGGGAGGTATGAATATTCAATTGACAACAACGTAGTTGATATGAATAAGTGCTGATAAAAACGAAAAAATAAATGGTGTATCTACTATTCTATATTTTTTCAATAGAATCAAGTAGACTGCGATAGATCAAATTTTGAGCTAAAATATACTTGTTACCAATCAAAAATAGCTGTTGTCTAGCACGGGTTAAGGCGACATTCAATTTTCGATCAACAGTTTTGTCATTATTTAGATTAGATAAAAAGTCTAGTTGATATGCTTTGTTTATACAAAACGATACAATAATAATATCTCGCTGGCTTCCTTGAAAACGTTCTACGGTATCTACCATTATACGTTGTAATTCATGTATGCCAGCCTCGTTTAGTTTGTGTTTGATTAGAGCAATCTGATTGCGATAAGGTGTTATGATACCTACTGTTTTTTCAGAATCAAAAGTTAACTTATTCGCTCTATATTGTTCTATTATACATTTAGCGAGAGAGACGGCAATCTCAGCCTCTTGATGGTTAATTTTATCACTACCTTGATTGTCTCCAATAACATCAAAAAAAGCGATACGTTTAGAGGATACAATTTGATTATATCCTTCAAATTTTAAACTTGCTGTATAAGCTAAAGTCTCTTGTTGCCAATTGTTTATAGGTCTTAAAATATTTGTATAGAAATGTTTATTGGGAAAATCAGCTAATTCGATGTGCATACGTCCTTGATATGTCAATGCATCATACACATGCTCCCATTTATTTTTTTCACACACTCTAAACAGCCTTTCAAACAGCGATTCTCTACAATTATATAATTCTATTATGTTTAATTTCGAGTCTATTATTTGAGATTTAGACTCATCTTGCAATGTTATTGTAGATAATTGCTTATGATCGCCAATCAATATAAACTTGTCAAATTTGGGTAATAGACCTACAATTTGAGGTTCAAGAATCTGTGATGCTTCATCAATAATAGCTATATGAAACTGCTTGATGTCGAATAGTTCAGGCTTTCCTATTATGGCTGCCAATGTACCAACAAAGATACGTTGATGTTGAATTGTTTTGCGTAATTCTTCCCTACTCTTTACCCCATGGGCTATGTTTTGTAATAATCGATGTCGATACCCTTCTTTGCAAGATAGTTCTGTGCCAATACGAATATAGTCAGTGCATTGCTGATTTTCGAATCCAAAAGCTTGATTAATAGCTTCGCAAAGCTCATCAACAGCTCTATTGGTATAGGCTATGAGTAAGATGTTTTTATCTGTATGGGTATAATAATATTGAATAAGACGACGAGCAAAAACGGATGTTTTGCCAGTACCAGGAGGTCCTACAATCAAAAAATAATCAGTAGCGGCAATGGCTTTGTTGATTACATCATCTTGTTTGCGTATTATTTCATCATCACTTTTACTACGTTGTATAGTTACTGGATGAGGTTTTTTCAATCCCAATATAATACTTCGTTTATCAATAGGCGACTTCAGAAAATCAAAAAGACTCTTATACATGGCATTGTATGTATGATCTAGCCGATCATGCTCTATTGCCCACAATGAATGTGTATGAAAAAAATCTTTATTCTTTTGTTTATATCTGAATTTCAGAACAATTGTTTGGGCAGTAATCTGTGCGATAGTTCCTTTAAGTATCTGATTGGTAAGAACTGTATCCTCTGGTTTCTGGTGTGGATACAACACACAGATTTCACCTTCTCTGAAATTTACAAAATCAGAAGTATCATTTCTATCAAAAATAATCTGCATATCTCTATCCGACTCGTTGATAGCCGTAATAGTAAGATCAGATAAGACATTGAAAGATTGCTTCTTTTCGGCAAAGTCAATATTCCAAAGGCTAGCTGTTGAAGATGATGACTCAATATAGTCATCCCCTACTTTCTGTATGTATAATTCTCTGGATAAGAATGTTATAAATCGATAAAAATATTTTTTTTCGGTATCCGTAATGTTGTGGACAATTTTTTCAAGATCGTAAATTTGAGTTCTGAAAAACTCGGGTACTTTGCCATAATTATCCAGATCAAACATCTTTTTAAAGAGGCTATCCACTACCCCATTTTCGCCTATATACAAATCATGTTCGGTGGCTACTAGTAAGTTTCGAATATTTACAATTTCTTTTTCGAGCGTATGATAAGTTGGTGCTAAACGTAAATTTTCGCCTCTATTTTCGGAGGCTGAATATAGAATTGAGGCTGAAATATTTCTGGGTTCAACTCCAAATACTGATTGAATAATTAAACGATAGATAGCTGTTTGTACCTCATGATTAAGAGCTATTTTAGTTGGGTCTTCTTTAGGAAAAGGTAGTCCTCCCGATTTCAGCTCGACTATTTTGTGGGGTTCATCCCCATCGTTGGACAATTGAAGCAAATCTAAACGCCCTTGAAATCCAAACTTCTCACAAAAAAAGGACGGCTCCAAACTACACTTGTTACGATCTATTTTATTGATTGGAAAATCGTATGCAATGGCTCGTTTTATATTCTGAAACTGAGTTTTAGCCTTTGTCATAAAAGCTCTAAAATCTTCGGGTTGCTTTATATCGTTGCAACTGCTAAATTCAAAAGGTTTTTGTTTAAATGCTTTCAGAAATATATCGTCAAATGTTACATTTTCAGGGTCATTGGCAAAAACAAGTTCATCTAAAAAGTAGTTTGCTAAATTACCTAACAATATATAGTGTGAGTTATGAACATGTTCGAATTTTTTTCTGAAATAATGCAAATGAGATTTTCCGTAATTCTGGAAACACTCCGAAAGGCTTGATGTATCAACTAGATAATCAGGTTCTAAAACAATATATCGAGGAGTGTAGTTTCCGTTTTTATCTATCGTACTGTCTAATAAATTGATTTGAGCTCCTATCCATATCCGATCAATTGTTTGATTGAAGGTCTCATTTATCCCTTTTACGTTATACTTGGCTCTTATATCAAAGTTTTGATTGTCATTTGATTTCGCTATAATTAGTTCATTTTTTTTATCAATACCAATTACTTGAAGACGAATATAATCGACTTTTTGATTATTCGAATTATGAAAAACATCTTCTAAAACAGATAATTCAATGTCGAGCGATGTGTTTTCGCCAGAAATCGCAGATAAAAAATAACGTAAGGCCTTGTATGCTTTGGTGTATTGTGAGGTTGATAGTATATTATTCTCATCTTTTAGCAAGAAAGATGCTTTTACACGTATATTTTGCAGTTGCCACTCTATAAAAGGTGGGAGCTTATATTTTTGAGCAATGAAGACTAGCCGAGAGAATAAAGACGGAAACTGCAAAGACTCGTTTTGGGTGAGGTCTTTGCAGCATCTTTCTAATATCCGTTTGAGAATGATAAACTTCTCACGAAGTGATCTTTTTGATAGATCGTTTTCTTCTAGTTCGGATCGTAATTCTTCTTTGTTTTTTGTTTTATCTGACAAGGATATCTAGGTCATTAGATACAATAACATCAATATCAGTAAATCGAGCATTATGATAGCCACTAACTGTTACAATCAAATTTCCTGATCGCACCAGTTGAAGCATTGCACGAGACATAAACTGATAGTAACCTGGAGCAATATTATTGTCTATAATTATTTTATTTTGGAATCCTGCAAGTACAATTCGAGGGCATATAAAATGACCTACACCTTGTACCGATATAGTTAGGTCTTGGATTACGTCTCTGTCAAAAAAATCGCCATACAACTCAATCCATGTATCTTGTAAACGAATATCAAGTACTTCGTCCCTATTTGGATTTATTTCTCCTAAATTATAAAATGTATATCTTTTAGTTGCATCGGTAAAAAAACCGTTATTATCGCCTTTACACCTAAATTCCATATCCAAATAGCTATTATCAACCCAATAGCCATCTTCATAAGTATCATTAGAACATGATGTTAAACCTAATATAATGATAGTAGCGAATACAGTTAAAATATTTTTTATCATAATACTTAATTATTTCAGATGCCACAAAGTTAATAAAAAGAAATACATTACCCACAATACATGCTATAATGAAAACAAATATATCATCACAAATCACTTGAATCTCACCTGATTGAATATGATCTTATTCAGATACTATTTCTAATTCATAAGGTCAACATTTTGCTATATTCATATTAGCAACTATTTTTTGTTAATCATAATTGTAAGAGTAGCATTTATTGCTGTAATATATCAAATAAAGCCATTGTAAAGACAACTAATCAAACAAAAAATTTCTATCTTTGTGTGCATTTTTGTTATGCAACTATATGAATAAGAGCGTGAATAGTTTTTATCTAATACGAGATAAAATATTTCTATATCAAGCTGTTATGTGTTAAATGTTATCTCAAATAAACCTATATACTAAAACATTATTTAAAAAACCATGGCAAATCTAAAAGAAAAGCTTTTTACAGATTTTCCTCCCGTGTCAACGGAAGAATGGATGGCAAGAATAACTGCCGATCTGAAAGGTGCTGATTTTGACAAGAAACTTGTTTGGAAAACAAACGAAGGGTTTGATGTAAATCCTTTTTACAGAAGTGAAAATCTTGCACAGTGTAGTGCCCTGAACACACTGCCTGGAGAGTTTCCTTTTGTGAGAGGTACCAACAAAGAAAATAATTGGTATGTTCGTCAAGACATTTCGGTTACAGACTTTAAGGTAGCAAACTCAAAAGCGTTGCGTATTCTTAATGATGGGGTAACATCCCTCCATTTCCAGATTGGAGGTGATGATGTTAATCCACATAATATTAACACTTTGTTGGAGGGTATACATCCTGAGGCTGTAGAGCTGAACTTTACTACTTGCCATAAACAATCGCTCAAATTGGTTGAGATTTTAGTAGACTATTTTAAATCGAAACAAGTAGACGTTATGAAATGTTTTGGGTCTGTCAACTATGATCCATTTAAAACAATCTTGAAAAAAGGAATAGACTGTACTGATTGGGTAGAAAAAGCTGCCGAAATAACAATGGCTGCCGCTCCACTTCCTCGTTTTAGAGTGTTAAACATCAATGCTTGCCGATTTAATAATGCTGGAGCATTTGGTTATCAAGAGCTGGGCTATGCTTTAGCCAATGGCAACGAGATACTGAGCAAGTTAATCGAGAAAGGCTTAGATGGCGTATTGGTTGCCAAAAAAATCAAATTTAATTTTGCTATAGGGGCTAATTACTTTATGGAAATAGCCAAATTTAGAGCAGCACGCTTGTTGTGGTCTCAAATAGTGGCTTCGTATAAGTCAACATGTAAAACAACGTGCTCAAATAAAACAACAGAGGGTGAGTGTCGATGTGCATGTAAAATGTATATACATGCTGATACATCAACCTATAACATGACTGCATATGACCCTTATGTAAACATGCTTCGCACACAAACCGAAGCTATGTCTGCTACAATTGCAGGTGTTAATTCACTGACTGTAGTTCCTTTTGATGAATCATTTAGAGATTCTACAGACTTTTCGGAGCGCATTGCACGTAACCAACAATTGTTATTGAAAGAAGAATGTCATTTTGATAAAATAACAGATCCATCTGCTGGATCTTATTATATCGAAAATTTGACAACATCTTTGGCTGAACAATCGTGGAAGCTATTTTTAGAAACAGATGAGAAAGGTTTTTATGAAGCATTGAAAGCAGGAACTGTACAAACAACAATCGAAAGTTCTGCTACAACCCGTTCTAAAGCTTTAGATACCCGTCGTGAGATACTTTTGGGAACAAATCAGTACCCTAATTTTTCGGAAAATGCAGCAGATACAATAACTAAAGGGGAACATAGTTGCGGTTGCTCAAAAACGGGAACACTTAAGCCATTACCTGCTACACGATTGTCTCTTGATTTTGAGAAGTTAAGAATCAATACTGAAAGAGCTGGTGCTCCAAAAGTTTTTATGCTTACGATCGGAAACCTAGCAATGCGTTTAGCTCGATCTCAGTTTGCTTGTAACTTTTTTGCATGTGCTGGTTATAACGTGATTGATAACTTAGGCTTTGATACAGTGCAAGCCGGAATAGATGCAGCTATCGAGAAGAAAGCTGATATAATAGTACTTTGCTCTAGTGATGACGAGTATGTTACATTAGCTCCTGAGGCTTATCAATTGACTGAATCGAACAAGAAAATATTAGTTGTTGCAGGAGCTCCCGCTTCGATGGACGAATTGAAAGCTCAGGGCATTGCACATTTCATTCATGTTCGTAGTAATGTATTGGACACTTTGAAGCTCTTTAACCAATTATTAGCGATTTAATAATTGATATTTTAATTTAAAAATGGCAACTAAATTAATATTAAAATATTGGTTTGTTTCGTTTTATAGGCACAGTATTCTATTATAAATTTAAGTTCAAAGCATTGAGCGAATACAAAAGAGAAGAAGACTAAATAGATTACGCATTAGTATGCCTGTGCCTATTTCAATTTTATGATGTTTATAGTTACTCTCATTTAGGTCGCTTTTGGAAATTTATTTATATAAAGAATAAAAAATGATTATGATACAAGTTTATCATACAATATATGATATTGCTATTTTTATATTATTTCCTATTTTGTAATATAAAAGATCTAAATATGAAACCTAATTTCAAAGACATTGACATTAAGTCGGCAGGATCAGCAACAGCTGATGCCGCAAAATGTGTTGCGACCAAGGCTGATGAAGCGAATTGGCTGACACCTGAGTTGATCTCGGTAAAACCAATTTACACAAAAGAAGACTTGGAAGGTATGGAACATCTGAACTATGCTTCGGGTATTCCTCCTTTTTTGCGTGGCCCCTATTCAGGTATGTATGCTATGCGTCCTTGGACCATTCGTCAGTATGCCGGTTTTTCGACAGCTAGTGAGTCTAATGCCTTTTATCGTCGCAATTTAGCCGCAGGACAAAAAGGTCTTTCAGTAGCCTTTGACTTGGCTACACATCGAGGTTACGATGCCGATCACCCTCGTGTAGTAGGTGATGTAGGTAAAGCTGGAGTATCCATCTGTTCGGTCGAAGATATGAAAGTACTTTTTGACGGTATTCCGTTAAATAAGATGTCTGTATCTATGACTATGAATGGAGCTGTACTCCCTGTATTGGCATTCTATATCAATGCAGGTCTGGAGCAGGGTGCTAAATTGGAAGAGATGGCTGGTACTATTCAGAACGATATTCTAAAAGAATTTATGGTTCGTAACACCTACATTTATCCACCCGAGTTTTCGATGAAAATTATTGCGGATATTTTTGAGTACACTTCTCAAAAAATGCCTAAATTCAATTCAATTTCAATATCGGGCTACCATATGCAAGAGGCTGGTGCAACTGCTGACATTGAGTTGGCTTACACTTTGGCTGATGGTATGGAGTATTTGCGTGCAGGTATTAATGCAGGTATTGATGTTGATGCTTTTGCACCACGTTTATCTTTCTTTTGGGCTATTGGTATGAATCACTTCATGGAGATAGCTAAAATGAGAGCAGGACGCTTGATATGGGCGAAGATTGTAAAAAGCTTTGGTGCTAAAAATCCAAAATCATTAGCTCTTCGTACACACTCTCAAACATCAGGCTGGTCACTAACAGAGCAAGATCCATTCAACAATATTGGTCGTACATGTATTGAGGCGATGGCTTCGGCTTTAGGTGGAACACAGTCATTGCATACAAATGCACTTGATGAAGCTATCGCATTACCTACCGATTTCTCGGCACGTATTGCTCGTAATACTCAGATTTATATACAAGAAGAAACTCAAATATGTAAAGCTGTAGACCCATGGGCGGGTTCGTACTATGTTGAATCGTTAACAAACGAACTAGTAGACAAAGCTTGGGCACACATCGAGGAGGTTGAAAGACTAGGAGGTATGGCTAAAGCAATTGAAACAGGTTTGCCTAAAATGCGCATCGAAGAAGCAGCTGCCCGTACTCAAGCTAAAATAGACTCTGGTAATCAAACGATTATTGGTGTTAATAAGTATCGCTTAGAGAAAGAAGACCCTATTGATATTCTTGATGTAGACAATACAGAGGTACGTCGTCAACAAATAGAACGTTTGAATGATTTAAAAGCAAAACGAGATAATGTAGCTGTTCAAAAAGCATTAGCAGCAATAACAAAAAGCGTTAAAACAAAAAAAGGCAACTTACTAGAACTTGCAGTTGAAGCAGCTCATCTAAGAGCAACTTTAGGTGAGATTTCAGATGCTTGTGAGGTAGAGGTAGGTCGTTACAAAGCTATAATAAGGACAATATCAGGCGTGTATTCATCAGAAACAAAAAAAGATCCAACATTCTTGAAAGCTCAAGAATTGGTAGAAAAATTTGCGAAACAAGAAGGTCGTCAGCCTCGTATCATGATTGCCAAAATGGGACAAGATGGTCATGATCGTGGAGCAAAAGTAGTAGCTACAGGATATGCAGATTGTGGTTTTGATGTAGACATGGGGCCTTTGTTTCAAACACCCGAAGAAGCGGCTCGTCAGGCGGTAGAAAATGATGTGAACGTATTAGGTGTTTCGTCTCTTGCAGCAGGTCATAAAACACTCGTTCCTCAAGTGATGGAAGAGTTGAAAAAGCTTGGACGTGAAGACATTATTGTGATAGCTGGAGGTGTTATCCCTGCACAAGATTATGATTTCTTATACAAAGCTGGTGTTGCAGCCATCTTTGGTCCAGGCACTTCAGTAACTAAAGCTGCTGTACAAATCATGAATATTTTATTGGCTGATTAATTGCTCTGTAAATTATATATAGAAAGAGCAAGACCTTAAAAGGGTATAATGGACAAAACTAATTGATAAAATATATCCTAAAGTCTGATATAGAAACGGTTTCGATTTATTCAATCGAAACCGTTTTCAATTCTGGCTATTGAGATTTTCAATCTGATTAGCGGTATAGATTATCTTGCAGATTTGTAATGGGAAGTCAAAGTTTGAACTTCAGCCTCTCTTAAAAGTGAACTGGAAATCTTTGCTATAAAAGATCGTAGTAAATGAAGCTACTGAAATATAATCATGTAGTTTCATCTGCATGTTTTATTGGGCAGTATCTTTTTTTTGTAACCAACAAAAAAGAGAGAATATTTAAATATTCTCTCTTTTTGTAATCATATTGGTTCAGATTTTATCCTAAATAACTTTTCAATAATTTACTTCTCGAATTTTGACGGAGTCTTTTTATGGCTTTTTCTTTTATTTGTCGTACACGTTCACGTGTCAACTGAAATTTATCACCAATCTCTTCAAGTGTCATTTCTTGACACCCTATACCAAAAAACATTTTGATTATATCGCTTTCTCTTTCTGTTAATGTAGATAACGATCGCTCTATTTCTTGTTGCAAAGATTCGTTCATCAAAGTACGATCGGCAATAGGGGCATCATCATTAACCAAAACATCCAGTAGACTATTGTCTTCACCTTCGACAAAAGGTGCATCCATAGATATATGTCTTCCTGATACTTTTAACGAGTCAGATATTTTATCAACTGGTATATCCAATTGCTCTGCAAGTTCTTCAGGTGAGGGTTTACGCTCATTCTCTTGCTCAAATTTCGAAAATGCTTTGCTAATTTTATTTAGAGAGCCTACCTGATTGAGAGGAAGCCGAACAATACGAGACTGTTCTGCCAAAGCTTGTAATATAGATTGACGAATCCACCAAACGGCATAACTAATAAATTTAAAACCTCTTGTTTCATCAAATTTTTCAGCGGCTTTTATCAGTCCCAAGTTACCTTCATTAATAAGGTCTGGCAAGCTTAATCCTTGATTTTGGTATTGCTTTGCAACAGATACAACAAAACGAAGGTTGGCTCGCGTTAATTTTTCCAAAGCAGCCCTGTCTCCACGCTTTATAGCCTGAGCCAACTCTACTTCTTCCTCAACGGTAATAAGATCTTCACGACCAATCTCTTGAAGATATTTATCCAAAGAAGCACTTTCTCGATTTGTAATCGATTTTGTAATCTTTAGCTGTCTCATTTATTTATATAAAATATTAATTTTCTAAAAGGGTGTACAAAGATATAAAATAAATATCAATTTAACGAATAGCAATATCTAAGGGATATGTAATTTACTATTACAATAATAACGTTTAACTCTCGTTTTTGATTGATGAGTTAAACGTTATACTTTGTTAATTGACCTTAGAGGGATGATATACAACCTATTCGCTCAAATCGATTGCATAATATTTTGTTCTTCCATTAGGGTACAAACCTGAAATAAACAACGCCTTATCTTGACTCTTGCCTACGCTTTGTATAATCTGCTCTACCTCTTCGGTAGACGATACCAGCTGGTTATTAATTTTCATTATAATAAAACCTCTCTCTACACCTTCTTTTTTGAATCGTCCGCCATTATCTATGCCTGCCACTTCAACACCATAACTTATACCATGTTGTTTTTTCTGTCCATCTGTCAGATTTTTGAAAGCTGCTCCAACAACCGCTAAACCATCGCTTTTCTTTACAACGGAAGTGCTACCTGAGTTGTTCTTCAACACTACTGCAATATTTTTCTCATTCCCATTTCTGGATATGGTCAACTCCACCTTATCGCCAGGACGATATCGATTGATTTGATCTTGAAGTTCTCCTACATTTTTTACTTTCGTTTTGCTTACAGCTACAATCACATCTCCTTCTTCTACCCCAGCTTCTTTGGCAGGGCTTCTGTCTGCAAAACCTCCAACATAAACACCTTCATTTACTTTTATGTTTTTGGCCTTCTCGTCTTTTGATTCTCGTGCAGCAGAAACATCACTAATCATAACACCTAGTACAGCACGTTGAACGGTTCCATACTCTTTCATATCTGCTACTACTTTGGCTGCTATAGAAATAGGTACTGCAAAACCATAGCCTGCAAAATTACCTGTTTGAGAATAAATGGCTGTATTGATACCTATAAGTTGTCCTTCGGTATTAACCAATGCACCTCCACTATTACCTGCATTGATTGCTGCATCAGTTTGGATAAATGACTGTATGGTCATATCTCCACCTTGCCCTTGTCCAATACCACCACGCCCTTTGGCACTTACAATACCAGCTGTTACTGTTGATGTCAGATTAAATGGATTACCTACTGCCAAAACCCATTCTCCAACCTTCAATTGGTCAGAGTTTCCGAAAGGAATATATGGAAAATCGTTCCCCTCAATTTTTATTAATGCAATATCTGTTGTTGGGTCTGTTCCGATTAGTTTTGCTGTAAATTTTTCATTGTCATTCAACGTTACTTCTAATTCGGTTGCTTTATCTATAACATGGTTGTTGGTTATAATATATCCATCTTTAGAGATAATTACGCCTGAACCAAAACCTACACTAGGTTGAGGCGAACCATAGCTATTACCTCCTCTATCTCCAAAAAAATACTCAAAAGGATCAATCATTTGGCGTTGTTGCCTACGACCCGAACTTTCTGATTTAACCGTTGATTTGATATGCACTACAGCATGTACTGAGTTTTCTGCAGCCTTGGTAAAGTCTGGGTATCCTGCTGCTGTAAGGCTTGCCAAGTGTACGTTTTGCTGATCAAATTCATTACCATAACTAAAACTGTCACTAGTACTATAATTTGATTGACTGCTTAAGTAATTAAATGTACCATATGAAGCTCCAACGCTAATTAAAGCTGCCACAAGATACGTAGACGCATTTTTCCAAAGTTTCTTCATATTATTGTCAATTTATGAGTTCTTATCTTTAAAATATTAATAGATCAATTTATATTTCAAATTTATATACAAAAATCGTTCTCTTAGATATACTGGAGATCCTTTTTAACACTTTTAACCTGCCTGTATAGTGCTTAACAGGGTTTAACAGACACAATCAGCATATACAAACAAAGTGCTGACAATATGCCAATATGGCAGAAACAAACAAAAGATTACCTGTAAGGGTAATCTTTTGTCTTGTATCTGATATGTTATGATGGCTGGTTATTGTATAACTTTATATTTATCACCTGCCTCTTTAACGATTTGCTCGTAGTATTTTTTCGAATAGCCTACACGTTGTGGTCCTGATGGATTACCATGTTCATTTTTGATAAACTGTCCATCTTTTTCTTTACGAACAATACCATCCATATACTTTATAGTCAAAAACTCACCTAATTTTTTCCATTTGTCAAATGCATATTGAGCTTGCTCGGTACTATATGCTGTCAAAAAAGCAACAGCCTTGTCTGGCGATTGTGTGTGTAGTTGCTTTGCTTTGGCTTCTACCTCTGTTTGTTGTGCCAAAAACTTTGACTCCACTTCTTGTTGCACCTTCTGCATATCGGGATACATGTAATTGTATTTATTGTATACCATATTCGAAACCCAATTGTGAATCCAGAAAGACGATGTCCACGAAAATGTATACAAATCGCCATTGCCTACCTTAAAGCATTCGGGTGTATCTGTTATGGAACAATACATGGGTGTAAAAACAGTTTGTGCGGCATCATCCATACCAAACCAAAGTACACCTCCAATGGCATTCGGCAACCAAGAGCGCATTTGTGATACAAACACAAATGCTGTTTGTTGTGTAGCTATAGGACGCTCGTTACAATATTTGACAGAGTCGACTTCCCACTCAAGTGGTGCCCAACGATATGCTGACTCGAAAGGACCTGATCCAGCATCGTATCTCCAGTCAAGAGGTGTATCTTCGTAATGGTCTCGCATCATGGCTTGTGCATCAGTAAGACTCAGCTTACGATCAGGCTTGATATACAAAGGCATGGGGTCTTTTGTTTTTCCCAAAGCATAGGTAACGAATGAGGACATATTTTTATTGAATGTATTAAAAATACTCCAAACACGAGCTTCACAAAATCGTTGTCCTCCAAAATCGAGAGGATTATAAGCTTGTGCAAAACTAAAGTCTGCATCTTTGCCTGTGAAGTAGCCTTTTTCACGTGCAAATGAGACGACATCTTTAGAATAGATACAATTTTCACTATCATTTAATGGAAATTGCTGTATTCTTGCCTGATTGGCGTGTGCTGATATACAATCGTCAGGAATGCGAACGGCTACCCAAACAGCCCCTTTATTTTCTTTACCTTTGCTTATCATCTCCAACACCCATATTTCGTTGGGGTCGGCAATAGAGAATGATTCGCCACTACTCCCATATCCATATTCAGCAACGAGATCTGTCATCACCTGCACTGCCTCTTTTGCCGTTTTGGCACGTTGCAAGGTTATGTAAATCAAACTGCCATAGTCCATGATACCATTAGGATCTATCAGCTCTTCTCTACCCCCAAACGTTGTTTCGGCAATGGTTAACTGGTGTTCGTTCATGTTTCCTACAACGTTATATGTTTGAACTACCTGTTTTATTTCGCCCATATACTTTCCTGTATCCCATTCATAAACTTTTAGCATTTCACCTGCTGCATATTTTTTGGCTGACCAATGATACAATTCACCAAACAAAGCATACGAATCGGCAGAATAAGTAATCATAGTCGAACCATCAATCGATGCTGATTTTCCAATTAGGAAATTTGTACAAGCAAACCCCGCAAATGGAAAAACTGCAATCGAAAAAAGTAAGCTTAAAATCTTTTTCATTTTTTTTTATTTCAATATGTTTTGTAAAGATATAAATGGTATTAGAATGAACAAATAGACTTCAATTAAAAAATTTATAGCAAAAGAAATAATGCAGTATGGATGCCATTTTATAGCATAAAAAAAAATAAACATCAAATAATTATATATGCTATAAAATATCCTTCATTTACTTGCATATTCAATATATATAATGTTACTTTGTAACGATAACCTAAAACAATCTTTTTACCTTAAACGCTAATACCTAAATTAACTCATAAATGGAGGTTTTGTGAAAAATCTCCATTTATCTTTTTTCAAACTTCTCTTAAAGTTAATCCACATCAACTATAACTATTCATACAAGCTTGAATATTTGATTCTATTTACAGTCTGATTCTGATTGATTATGAGAATACAGAACGCTAAAATTTTACAATTTGAGCTAAGTCAAGTAATATTTAATATTTTATTGTTTATATGAGAAGAATAATTTTCACCTTACTTATTATCTGCATAACCAATTATGTTGCATCTGCTACAAACAAAGAATTGACTGATACTCTTTTCTATTCAGTTTATAAACTATCTGACAAAACGACTGCTGTTGTTATAAATATGGCAGACGAAGCTTCCGATTCGCCAATAGATATAGCTTTCAATAAAATTGATGAATTAGAGCAATTAAGCGAAAGTTATATCGAATTTCGAGACAAAAAACTACCTCAACATATACAATACTATGACACAACGGGTGGTGTATACAAACTACTACACAACAAAAATGTAGTAAATAAACTAAAACCATTGATTCAGAATCAACTGTATATTTATGGCACTAAAGGTATAGAAACAAGAACCATCAAGGATGTTACATTTGCCATTGATGAATGTATAACTAGCATTTTTGCATTTACAATTACCCCTGTGGAGGAAAGTGCAATAGGTCAAGCAATATTTGCATCCACCAAAAAATTAGATTTGATTTATGGCTCCGACTATAAATTAGTAGAAGAAAAGATCAATCGATATTATAAAAGCTTAGAGTCTGACTACAATGACAATACCCTAACAAAGGTTTTTGCTAACAAAGGTTCGCTATTTTTTACTTACACAGATGACTTTAAGTGGACAAAACAATTTGACTACGATAGCGAGCAAACTAATTTTCCGACAAGAGCTATTTTCGAATTAGATGGAAATGGAAATGTTTTTCCTGTGTGGGAAGACTCTTTAGACTTGTTTGGAATACCTTGCGACTAATCACAGTTGATAAAAAAGCAGAATTGCACACTTAAATAGTCGTTTTATTGTGCATTATAAAATCAAAAAGCCTACAATTCTTAGAATTGTAGGCTTTTTGATTTTGTGTTTTCACCGAAACGATCAGTATAATAATATAAACTATATTTCAATGTGTTATTACATACAGCCTTCTTTTGAAAGAATGCGAACAACAAAAAATTAAAATATGTATATTTGTAGTTTAATTTATTTTTTAATATCAACATATGACCAAACACAAAAATCTCATTTTTTATATATTTGTTGTTGGAGGACTATCTATTCTAATGTATATATTTCTTACACTGGGAAAAAGCACATTAGAAATCAATCGAGATATTGAAGATGTAGTAAATAATGGATCGGCATGGCTCGATTTTGTCCACGGTGTGTTAGACGAAGCCGTAGGTTCTACAGCACTCCTGCTACTACAGATCATTATAATTTTATTTTCTGTTCGGTTTTTTGGTTGGATTTGCCAAAAATTAGGGCAACCAACTGTTATTGGCGAAATTATAGCGGGTGTAGTATTAGGACCTTCGTTATTAGGTGCTATGTTTCCTGAAATATCCGAAGCTATATTTCCAGCATCATCTATTGGTAGTATAAAGTTGTTGAGCGAAATAGGCTTAGTCCTTTTTATGTTTATTGTAGGTATGGAACTAGACCTCAAAGTACTCAAAAACAGAGCTAATGATGCTACCCTAATTAGCCATACCTGTATTGCCATATTATTTACCTTAGGCATTATTTTATCTTATTTTATCTACCCCCATTTTAGCCCCGAAAACGTTCGCTTCGTACCCTTCGCCTTATTTATGGGTATTGCTATGAGTATTACAGCATTTCCTGTATTAGCTCGCATAGTACATGAACGAGGACTGAATAGAACCCCATTAGGAGCAATGGTAATTACCTGTGCAGCAATAGATGACATTACAGCATGGTGCTTGTTGGCTGGTGTAATTGCTATTGCCAAAGCAGGCACATTTGTAAGTGCCTTGTATGTAATTCTGTTTGCAGTATTGTATGTGATAGTAATGTTTAAATTAGTACGCCCATTCTTAAAACGCATTGCAGATTTACAAACCTCTAAAAACATCATCAGCAAATCGGTCGTAGGCATCTTCTTTTTGATGCTGTTTACATCTTCCTACCTTACCAGTATTATAGGTATACATCCGCTTTTCGGAGCATTTTTGGCAGGAGTAATTATGCCCCCCAATCTCAATTTCCGTAAACTGTTTATCGATAAGATAGAAGACGTTGCTTTAGTTGTCTTACTACCCCTGTTCTTTGTTTATACAGGTCTTAATACCAAGATAGGTTTGCTCAACGATGGCTCGCTTTGGGGTATTTGTTTCATTATAATAACCATAGCAACGGTAGGAAAAATGGTTGGAGGATCATTGATCTCTCGTTTTGTAGGTTTTGATTGGAAATCAAGCTTAACAATAGGTGCATTGATGAACACCAGAGGGTTGATGGAATTGGTTGTTTTAAATATTGGTTTAGATCTAGGGATCCTCACTCCCGAGGTATTTGCCATGATGGTAGTGATGGCACTAACAACTACATTTATGACTAGCCCTGTTTTGAATTTGATTGATCGATTATTTAAAAATAAACAATCCGTAGATATAGAGGCAAAGGATGATTTGTACAAGGTGCTTATACCTTTTGAAGAATCAGGTACGGGAGAAAAGTTACTTTTGATAGCCAATTCTTTTGTTAAACGCAGTCAGAACAAATCTCAGATCGATATGGTGCATTTCTCTCCTGGAAATAACCTATATCAGTATAACATGGAGCAAGAAGAGCATGATAGATTTGCTCCTATATTGAGTCAAGCAAAAATTCTAAATCAGACTATTGTACCTATATTTGAGGTAAGTTCGAACCCCTTTGGTGGTATTATCAAGATGACAAATAATGGCAATTACGATCTACTGCTGTTAGGTGCACCCGACTCTATTTACGAAGGCAATTTGTTAGGACAATTTTTAGGTTTTTCGAATCACCTGTTACATTTCCCCACACGATTGGTATCGTTGGTAACTCGCAACAAAAAAACGATGTCGACCAGTAATATTTCTCTTGGCGAGAACACGCGCACCGTTTTGATGAATAGCGATGTGCCTGTTGGCATATTTATAGATAAGGGATTGACAAGTATAAAGAATGTATTTATTCCGATATTAGATGAAGAAGATGTATTTATAGGCAATTTTATGGAGCGCTTAGCCGAAAATTCCTATGTACGCATAACCCTGTGGGACTCGATAGGTCTTATGGATAAATCAATCGATTTTGTAAAATGTGTACGAGGAATAAAAGCGGTAAATCCCTATTTATTCCAGTTATGGAACAACAATATACCTGTGGATAAGGATATTTTCAACAAACATGATTTGATAATGATAAGCCTTAAAAGTTGGAGAAAACTGAAAGAGACCCACCCATCGTGGATTAGGTCTATACCATCTTGTTTATTATTAACAGATTAATCAAAAAAGGTCATTAATAGTTTCTAAAGAAATGGATAGCAAAGTAGTACATGCTCAAAAGAAAAATATTTTAGAAAAACTGTCTGCAAGACATCTAAAAGATGCGTTTGATCTACTATTGGCGATGTCGGTCAATGTACAAGATTGGCAAATATCGAACAGATTGGCTGATATCGAGACAAATTATAAATTTATGCTACACTATCAGTTCGAAGGTGTAGTCGATCCTGATAGAGACCTTATCTATAAAGGTATCCTAAGATCATTATATGAACTTACGGATGATATCTCGGACGAGCTATTGACTCCCCTCTCCCCCAATATACTACACGAGAGACGCAGATTGAATGCTATTCGCACCCCCTTGTCTTTGATTGAAATAATACAGTTGCTCAACGAAGTTTCAGACACTTCATCCTTGGTCAGCTTATTAGACGAAGGTGATATAAAAAAAAATCAGCTACGAGAACTGGCTGTAAAACGAGAACGTGCTGATCTGGAACTTTTCAATCTGATTTTTATTGCCACTCGGGCAGATGAAAAAACAGAAAACGAGTACACCCAATTTATGCTGGATGCATCTATACCAACACGTGAGAAGTGTATTTTTATTTCAGCACTAACAATGAGCCTTATCCATTCGTTCGATGGACGCAAACTATCTATTCTGATGAACGCCTGCCTTCAATCTGACACGCTTATCAAGCAACGGGCGATTGTAGGATTAGTTATCATACTGCAGATGTACGATGTTCGTTTTCACTTATACCCCGAATGTCAATATCTACTAGATACACTATCCGAAAACAATGCCTTTAAAAAGTCAGTTTTAGCAATTGTAAAACAATTGATTAGATCAAGAGAGACGGAAGAAATCAGCCGAAAAATGACAGAAGAGATTATTCCCGAGATGATGAAATTTAGTTCATTGGCAGGGCGAAAAATGAATATGCAAGACCTAATGGGCGAAACTGATTTTGCAGATAAGAACCCAGAGTGGAAAAAAGAACTGGAAGATTCGGGGCTAGCAAACAAATTACAAGAATATTCGAATTTACAGATGGAAGGAGCCGATGTGTTTCACTCAACCTTTGCTAACTTAAAAAACTTTTCGTTTTTTAGAGAAATGGCAAATTGGTTTTTACCTTTCGATATAACATACTCCGAGTTACAACCATTAACATCAGGTATTGACGGATTAAATAGTTTGTTAAAAACGGCAGTTCTTAACTCATCGCACATGTGTGATTCCGACAAATACTCGTTTGCATTCAGCTTGTTGCAAATACCTCAAAGTCAGCGAACACTAATGATGAGCCGTTTTGGCGAAGAATCGCTACAAATAAAAGAACTTCAAAAAGATGCAACAGCCCTAAATCCTAAATTGAATGAAGAAATAATTTCGAATCAATATATACAAGATTTGTATCGATTCTTTAAATTATATGCTCTCAAAAACAATTTCTTTGACATATTCAAATTACGATTGAACTTCTATGATAAGAAATCAATAGCTCCACTCGTTTCTGATAAGCAAAGTATGTTGCAAATAGCCAATTATTGTTTTGATAAAAACTTTTTCGGTGAAGCATCTTCTATTTACAATAAAATACTCGAAACAAGTGCTTTAGAATCTGACATATGGCAAAAATCGGGATATTGCCTGCAAATGCTTAATGATCTGCAAGGAGCATTAGATACCTATTTACAAGCTGAATTGTTAGCCCCTCAAAATTCGTGGATAATAAAACGTATCGCTCAAGTATATCGGTTGTTGAAAGACCCAAAACACTCGCTTCAATATTATCAACACGCTGCACAGCTCAATCCCAACAATCTAGCAATAGAACTAAATATAGGGCATTGTTATTTAGAGTTGGAGGAGTATGATAAAGCCTTGAATTGCTATTTCAAAGTTGAGGTTTTGGAAACAAACCCGACCAAGGCTTGGCGTGCCATTGCATGGACTGCTTTCTTATTGAGGCGCTTTGATGTTTCTAAAAACTATTATCAAAAAATAATAGTGGATAAGCCCAATGTGCACGACTTTTTGAATGCTGGGCATGTAGAGTTTTGCATGGATAATAAAAAAGAAGCTTTGGTTTTTTATCTAAAAGCTGTTCATAAATCAGTTGATTTCGATCAGTTTACAAAACTATTCGAAGAGGATAGTAAAGAACTTATTGCAGCGGGTATTGACCCTTCTGTATTCCCACTACTATTTGATGAATTAAGGTATAAACTAGATTAAATTGGTGTATCTTTTATCTGAACATTTTTTTGATTGATCAGATAATAACTTGTATTATTCGTAATTTAGCGTCAAAATAAATACATATGAAGCAAATAATTACCTGTTTGTTATTTAGTTTGGCGTTTTCTTTATTTACAAAAGCACAAACTGTAAAAACTGAGCCTTTAGTAGAAGATGTACATAGCCTGCAAGTAAATGCAGGTGGAGATTGGAAGCAACTACCCATTATAACGTTGAATACCGATCAGTTTATTCAAATCAACTTTGACCGATTGGGAGAGAATGCATCTACTACGCTCCGATACCGAATTGTGTATTGCAATGCCGATTGGACTCGCTCGCCACTTGCCGAAATAGAATATATTAGTGGCTTCAATAATGTATTAATTGACGATTATGCACACTCGGTAAATACAACGGTAGAATACACAAACTTTATAGTAAACATCCCCAATGAACGAATCAAACTAAAGTATGCTGGAAACTATGTGGTAGAGGTATACGAGGATACTAATAAGTCAACGACATTACTAACAGCATGCTTTTCGGTTGTCGATCCGCAAATATCAATGACCGCATCCGTATCGTCAAACACAATGATTGACTCGAACAAAGAGCATCAACAAATATCTTTTTCAATTAACACAAACAACCTACAAATAAGAGACGCTTTCTCGGATCTGAAAGTATATGTACACCAAAACAATAGAGTAGACAATCAAAAATCGCTAATCAAACCAACTTCGATACAGGGTACTAAATTGGTATATGAGTACAACCGAGATTTGATATTTGAGGCTGGAAACGAATACCGTCGATTTGAAATCGTAAGCCACCGATACAACGGACTTAATGTAGAAAGTGTTAGTTATTTTAACCCCAACTATTTAGCAAATATACTACCTGATAAACTAAAATCGGGTAAAAATTATAGTTACGATCGAGATCAGAATGGGCGTTTTGTGATACGCAACGCCGAAGTAAATGATAGCAACATAGGGGCTGATTATTTTGTTACTACATTTAGGCTGTTAACCACGACACCTTTTATTGAACCCATCTATTTGAATGGAGGTTTTAGTTATGGCAAATTCAACGATACGTATTTAATGACATACGATGCTAACAAAAACGAATATTCTACGTCTATACTATTAAAGCAAGGTGCATATAACTACCAATATTTGGCTAAATCGGGCAATAAGTATACAACGTCTTTGACGGAAGGAAACTATTTTGAAACCGAAAACGAATATTGCATCATGGTATATTATCGCCCTTGGGGGCAACGAACTGACCTGCTAGCAGGTACATTGTTAATAAGCAACAAGTAATATTTTATAACGTTAAAAAAGGAGCATTTGATATGGAATATCCTCGGATAAAGTATCCATACAAAAGCAATACATAATAAATGATCGTATGAGAAAACAATTAATTTTAGCTCTTCTTTTACTCTGTACATACGGAGTTATGGCTCAAACCTCAAAACACAGCAAGCGTATGAATAGCTATGAAAACGAATGGAGTCAGGTTAATAAATTTGAAGAAGAAGACTTGCCCAAATCTGCCAGTTCAACAACAGATGGCATATTAAGGCAAGCTTTAGCCGAAAAAAACACACCACAAGTTATCAAAGCCCTTATTCATAAAAACAAATATAAAGTAGCCATAGACCAGCAAGAAAGCACCTCAATTTTTAACGATTTAGAGGCTCTACTCTCAAACACAAACCATGTTTCGGACAAAGCTCTGCTTCATTCAATGCTTGCAGAACTATATCTGGATTATTACAACAATCAGGCTTGGAAAATCAGACAAAGAACCAATATATCGGGCTCTATACCTAAAGATATGGAAGAATGGTCGAAGAATATTTTTGAAGAAAAAGCCCTCATCAATCTTTCCCTGTCAATCGAATCACAGGTTCAATTAATAAGCACCCCCACCCAATCGTACCAAGATATAATACAATTGGGCAAAGACTCGCAAAGGCTCAGCCCTACCCTATACGATTTTTTGATGAATCGAGCAATCGAGCAATCTGCAAGGATAACACAAGACTATGAACGAAGCAATACATTCTTGAAAGCATTGCAACAAAATAAAATACCGTTAAGCGATTTGGCTATGCCAACATCCGACTACTTGAAGTTAGATTTCACGGAAAAAGAAGACCTTGCTACACTGCTCTATTATCAGCGTTATTTGCAATCACTCACAAACAGAGCGATACACGAAGTTATTGCTTTGACTGAACTGAAAAAGGTTAACTACCTATCAAATCGTTCCGAAACCTATCGTACAAAGTATGCCTACAAAACATTATTAGCATTACAAGAACAATATAAAGCATACGACTACAATGTAGAGATTATCGGAAATCTAATCAATCAAATTCAAACAAATTCAAACACTTATTATCGTGGCGATACGGATAAGGATGAAGAGAATACCAAAAAAGCATACGATTGGTGTGTACAGGGTATCAATATGTATCCAAACTATAGTCGAATCAACATATTGAAAGAAAAACGAGCTCAATTAGAAAACCCAATCGCCTCCATAACAGGTCAATCCGTGTATCACCCCAACAATAAAGAGAAAATATTTAAGCTCTCATTCAAAAATTTGAAGCAGGCAGATATAAAGGTTATAGATAAGAAATCGAACACAGTAGTTGAATCTAAAAATATAAAACTCAATCCAAAAACAAGTTATTCACACCAAGAGACTGAGTTTACCATAAATCTGAACAAAGAGGGAGATTATGAAATAATTGCCGAATACGATCAAAAAGGAAACAAACAGAGTGAAGAAAACACGCTTGTGTTTAGTATATCCAAGCTGGCAAGCTTTGCCCGTGGAATAAGTAACGATCAGTACGAGTTTTATGTTGTTGATCGTCTGACAAGCACACCCATCGAGAATGCAACAATCACATTTTATTCTACTGATTGGAATAGTAAGGAATATACGAAACTAACTTCGATACAAACAGATAGTAAAGGATTGGCTCGCTTAGATGGGAAAGATTATTTTACGCAAAAAAATAGACTCAGGTATGTATATCGAGTAAGTCAAGGAAATACCGTATTACCTACATACCTTGACCTCCCCTATAATGCAGGCTATCGTCAATCACCCGATTACACTAGCAAAAATAATGTTAGCATACTCACCGATAGAAGTATATATAGACCTGGGCAACCCCTGTACTTTAAAATAATCTCAACAAAACAAGTAAACAAAAATACAACACAGTTAAATGCGAATGTACCGTACACAATCGGTTTATATGATGTGAACAACCAAAAGGTTTCTGAAAAAACAATGAATACAAACGACTTCGGGTCTTTGGCTGGAGCATTCATTATTCCAAAAAGTGGACTGGCAGGTCAATACCGAATAGCTGTTGACAACTGGTCTCAATATGTCAGTGTTGAAGAATACAAACGCCCCACATTTCAAATAACATTTGACAAGCTAAGCAAAAGCTATGCCTTTGGCGACAGAGTAACTATAAAAGGTCATGTCGAAAATTTTTCGGGTATAAAGGTGCAAAATGCAACCTTAAACTACACAATAGTCAAAAGCTCGTTGCTTCGTTGGTGGATGCCTTCACCAACCGAAACACTTGACATGGGTAGTGTAATTAGCCAAGAAGACGGCTCGTTTCAGATTTCGGTAGACATTCCCCAAAATGATACAAGACAAGCCAATTTCAACAGTATTTACAATTATGAAATACAAGCAAGTGTAACCGACCTAAATGGCGAAACGCAAAATGGCACATTCAATTTTGTAATAGGCGATGCCTCAACCATACTTTCGGTAAACATACCCGAGCAATTGGATAAAAACAGTAAAGACAAGTTGCAAGTAAAAGCAACAAACCTAAATGGAGAACCCATTGCCTGTGAAGGTACATTTACCTTATACAGTATTCTGCCCAATGATAGTATCAAGGCAGAAATACACACAGGAAAGTTTTCGACAGAAACAGGTACCGATCTGATGGATAATTTACGCAAACTTCCTTCAGCCAAATACCTCGCAATACTAAAATCGAAAGATGATAAAAACCGAGAAGTTGTAAGCAAAAACTATTTTGTGCTCTACTCAACAACTGACACAAACCCACCCATTGAAACCAATGAATGGTTAATAGCAAAACAAACATCATTCAATACCACCCAACATGCCGAAATTGTAGTTGGAGTATCAGCCAACGATGTAAGCATATTATACGACTTGATGAAAGGAGATGAACTCATAGAGCGTCAACAATTCAAACTAAGTAATTCGAATAAAACATACTCAATACCCTATAAAGAAGAGTATGGAGACAATA
This sequence comes from Bacteroidota bacterium, assembly GCA_039799165.1. Lineage (GTDB taxonomy): Bacteria > Bacteroidota > Bacteroidia > Bacteroidales > Dysgonomonadaceae > Dysgonomonas_A. The sequence goes on along the minus strand of JBDLTH010000121.1, from coordinate 10,781 downwards.
TAACCGCTATTTTCACCTATGCCGTCAACGAAAAAGCATATGTAAAACAAGTAGATCTGACAAAAAAGGAAGAAGCTAAAAACTTGAATCTAAAGCTCGAAGTATTTAGAGATAAACTTCGCCCAGGACAACAAGAAGAATGGCGTATATCGGTAAAAGACAATGCCAATAAACCTGCCTTTGCCGAGTTATTGGCTTCGATGTACGATAGTTCATTAGACAAAATAGGTAGACCCACCTCTTGGAATTTGCAACAAGCAGCTCAACTCTACGCATATCCATCTCTATTTCAGCCTTATGGGTTTGATAATATAGCTGGTTATACCTATTTCTCGTCTACCAACTATAACATTAAGCAACTTTCGTGGGACTATTTAAACTGGTTCAATTTTAATCTAAATCACTATCAACCATATCCCTATGCAACTACTGATATGATGGTGGGAGCAGGTTCAACAAGCAATCGAATGAGGGCATCTAAAGTTGCCCAACCCTCAGTATTACCAGAAGCAGTTATGGCAAAGCAAAGTTTGGATGTAAACGTTCCTGCTGAACCTTCGTTGACACAAGGAAACACAGCACCTCAACTCAGACAAAACTTTAACGAGACAGCGTTTTTTTATCCTCAACTGCAAACCAACGAAAAGGGCGAAACAATCATAAGCTTTATTGTTCCCGAGAGCAATACAACTTGGAAATTCAGGGCATTGGCATACGACAAAGCGCTGAATATAGGACAACTCGAAGCTCTTAGCATATCGAGTAAAGAGTTAATGATTACACCCAATATGCCACGCTTTGTACGTCAAGGAGACAAAACTAGTATTTCGACCAAAATATCAAACCTTTCGGATCAGTCGATTACTGGCAAGGTAAAGATCGAGTTCTTTGACCCCTTAACTGATGAGGTAAAAAATATAGCAGTTGACAATCAATTTCAAGATTTTACACTAGCCAAAGATGCTTCAGGCTCTGTCAGCTGGTTATTTAATGTTCCTACAAATACAGAAACATTGGGTTTACGCATCATTGCCCAAAACGAATCGTTTAGCGATGGCGAACAGCATGTAATACCCGTTTTGTCGAACAAAATGCTCGTTACAGAAAGTATGACAATGAACATCAATGGCAAGCAAACAAAGAACTTTGTATTTGATAAACTGATCAATAATCAATCAAATACATTGAGTAGCTATCGCCTAACCTTAGAGTATACAGGCAACCCTGCTTGGTATGCCATACAAGCACTGCCTACATTGAGCAATCCGACAAATGAAAATGTGGTAAACTGGATTGCGAGCTATTACGTAAATACCTTGGGTCGATCTATTACTCAACAATATCCCAACGTAAATAAGATGCTAAAAACATGGATGCAACAAGGAGGAGATAAACAAACCTTGGTATCTAAATTAGAAAAAAACGACGAACTGAAAAGTGCATTATTAGAAGAAACACCTTGGGTAGTAGAAGCTAAAGACCAAACAGAGCAGATGAGCCGCTTGTCGCTTCTTTTCGATCTGAATAACACCAATCAGCAAACCCAACAGGCTATCAACAAATTGCAAGAATTACAAAATGTGGATGGCGGATGGTCTTGGTACAAAGGAATGCGATCGAGCAGAAGTATCACCAATTATGTTTTATATTGTTTCTCACAGTTGGTTAGGCTCAATGCTATTTCGTATCCTCAAACCGAAAGAGAAATTCAAATAAATGCACTCAAATACCTAGATGCTGAAATAGCCAACGATTTTGAGGAATTGAAAAAAAACAACACCGATTGGCAGAATATCAAAAGTGTATCTACTACTCAATTAGAAGCAATGTATGTACGCTCATACTACCGAGATATTCCGTTAACAAGAGAAGCTATACAAGCCGATAAATTTTACACCTCGGTAGTAGAAAAAAATTGGACAAGCCTAAACATGTACGAACGTGCATTACTGGTTATGCTAACTACTCAAAACGGAAATAAAAAATTGGCAGAAAAAATAATGCAATCGATCCGTGAACATGCCACAACCAACAACGAAATGGGTATGTATTGGGCTAATAATACCAATCAATCGTTTATGAGCAAATCTGACATCACCACTCACACCTTCTTGATGGAAGCTTTTCAGCAAACAAAAGCTCCTAGCCACGAAATGGACTTGATGAAACAATGGTTGTTGAAACAAAAACAAACACAAGCTTGGGAGTCGACACATGCCACTATCGATGCCATTTATGCCTTGTTAAGCACAGGTAGCGATTGGCTAGCAAATAGTGGAGATACCAAAATAACAATCAACAAAAAAGTGCTACAACCACAGCAGAAAGAACAAGGTACGGGCTACATCAAAGAATCGTGGATGGGCAAACAAATACAACCCCAGATGGGAAAGGTTGAAATCGAAAAATTGGACGAAGGCACAACATGGGGTGCATTGTACTGGCAATACTATGAGGATTTAGACAAAATAACAGCTCAAAAAGGAGCCTTACATATCGAGAAAAAACTGTTTATCGAAAAATCGACCGATAAAGGCAAAACACTTGTAGCCGTAAATGAATCTACCCCACTCAAGGTAGGCGACAAGGTCATTGTGCGATTAACCCTTAGAACTGATCGAGATATGGAGTTTGTTCACCTCAAAGACATGCGAGCATCGTGCTTCGAACCTCTCGAAACAATATCGGGAATAAAACATCAAGCTATGTCATCGTATTATCAATCGACCAAAGATGCTTCGACCAACTTTTATTTCGATTACCTAGCCAAGGGTACATACGTGTTCGAATACCCTGTATATACTAATAGAACAGGCGAATATACCAACGGCATCACCAGTATACAATGTATGTACGCCCCCGAATTTGTTTCGCATACAGCAGGTGTACAAGTTAGTGTAAAATAAGCAGCCACCTCTATACTACCGATAACAAGGAGCTGGAAACGGCTCCTTGTGTGCAATATAACACAACCGTTCTGACAACTTGTCCTACCTTTTTGAAGCAATCGTTTTAGTGTGCGACTTTTTGTCATTTTATCTTTTTGGCACAGATTTCGCTATCTTCAGTGTAGTGCGTAAAGCATTCAAGACTATAACATATAAGATAACAATTAATAAAATTTAGAAAACCATGAGTATTAAACCATTAGCAGACAGAGTACTTATCAAACCAGCTGCAGCAGAAGAAAAAACTGTAGGAGGAATCATCATCCCTGATACAGCAAAAGAAAAACCTTTGAAAGGCAATGTTATCGCAGTAGGTAACGGAACTAAAGACGAAGAGATGGTATTAAAAGCAGGCGACCATGTACTTTATGGCAAATATGCAGGTACTGAAATAGAGCTTGAAGGCGAAACATTTCTTATCATGCGTCAATCAGACGTTCTTGCAATTATTTAATCATTCATTAATTATTTTCTAAAAAATTGAACTAGCTATGTCTAAAGAAATTAAATTTAATATTGATGCTCGTGATCTTTTGAAAAAAGGAGTTGATGAGTTAGCTAACGCAGTAAAAGTAACATTAGGTCCTAAAGGACGTAATGTAATTATCGAAAAAAAATTCGGAGCACCACATATCACCAAAGACGGTGTTAGTGTTGCCAAAGAAATAGAACTAGAATGCCCATTCGAAAACATGGGTGCGCAACTCGTAAAAGAGGTTGCCTCTAAAACCAATGACGACGCTGGTGATGGAACAACTACCGCTACAGTACTAGCACAATCGATCGTAAATGTAGGCTTGAAAAACGTAACCGCAGGTGCAAACCCAATGGACTTGAAACGTGGTATCGACAAAGCTGTAGCCAAAGTAATCGAAAATCTTAAAAAACAATCGATCGAAGTTGGTGATGACCTACAAAAAATAGAACATGTAGCCAAAATTTCGGCAAATGGCGACGAAACAATTGGTAAACTTATTGCCGAAGCAATGGGTAAAGTGAAAAAAGAAGGTGTTATCACTGTCGAAGAAGCCAAAGGTACAGACACTTATGTAGATGTAGTAGAAGGTATGCAATTTGACAGAGGATATATCTCTCCTTACTTTGTTACAGACACCGAGAAGATGGAAGCTGATTTAGAAAATCCATATATCTTGATCTACGATAAAAAAATATCTGTACTTAAAGATATTCTGCCTATCCTCGAAGCTGCTCTTAAATCGGGTCGCTCGTTGCTAATCATTGCCGAAGATATTGACTCTGAAGCTTTGACTACATTGGTAGTAAACCGTCTGCGTGCAGGTTTAAAAATAGCTGCCGTTAAAGCTCCCGGATTTGGAGACCGTCGTAAAGAAATGCTTGAAGATATAGCAACTCTTACTGGTGGTGTGGTTATTTCGGAAGAAAAGGGTATCAAATTAGAAGCTGCTACTTTAGAAATGCTAGGTACGGCTGATAAAGTAACGATCAACAAAGACAATACAACGATTGTAAACGGAGCTGGCGACAAAGCTGCTATCTCGGCTCGTGTAGGACAAATCAAAACTCAAATCGAGAAAACAACTTCTGACTACGATCGTGAAAAATTGCAAGAGCGTTTAGCAAAACTTGCTGGTGGTGTAGCCGTATTGTACGTAGGTGCTCCATCAGAAGTAGAAATGAAAGAGAAAAAAGACCGTGTTGACGATGCTCTTTCTGCTACACGTGCAGCCATAGAAGAAGGTACTGTACCAGGTGGTGGTACTGCATACATCCGTGCTATTGATGCACTTGAAAACTTGAAAGGCGAAAACGAAGACGAAACAACAGGTATCGAAATCGTTAAACGTGCTATCGAAGAACCTCTCCGTCAGATTGTAAATAACAGTGGCAAAGAAGGTGCTGTAATTGTACAAAAAGTAAGAGAAGGCAAAGGTAGCTTTGGATACAACGCTCGTACCGATGTTTACGAAGACTTAGTAGCAGCTGGAGTTATAGACCCAACTAAAGTTACTCGTGTAGCTCTTGAAAATGCTGCATCTATTGCAGGCATGTTTTTGACTACTGAATGTATTATTGCTGAGAAAAAACAAGACGCAGCCCTACCTCCAATGCCTCCTATGGGTGGTGGAATGGGTGGAATGATGTAATTAATATCTCATTATCATATCGCAAAAGCACTTCGATACGTATCGAAGTGCTTTTTTAGTTATATTTGTAAGTCAGAAGAACAGAAGCAATAAACAATGATTTTAGAACGCATATCCATCCTCAATTATAAGAATATTGAGCATATTGAACTTGACTTTTCAGCCAAAATCAATTGCTTTTTAGGTAATAATGGCATGGGAAAAACCAATCTGCTGGATGCAATCTATTTCTTATCCTTTTGCAAAAGTCATAACAATCTGGTTGACTCTCAAAATATAAATCACACTTCCGATATTGCTCTCATACAAGGGCATTATCAGCTAAATGACGACTCCAAAGATGAGTTTCTTTGCAGCCTGCGTCGTAGACAAAAAAAGATATTCAAACGCAACAAGAAGGAATACGAGAAACTATCCGACCATATCGGTACATTGCCTTTGGTGATGATTTCGCCTTCCGACTCCGAGCTTATTAGCGAGGGCAGCGAAGAGCGTCGAAAATTTATGGATATGGTACTGTCGCAGTTTGACAAAGAATACCTACATGCTTTGATTAGATACAACAAGGCTCTGCAACAACGCAATGCCCTGTTGAAATCAGAAATACCGACAGACGAAGCTTTATTCGAATTGTGGGACAGTCAACTGAGTGATCAAGGACAGATTATCTATCAAAAACGAAAAGAGTTTATCGAACAATTTGTACCTACGTTCCAGTATTATTACAAACACATTTGTCAATCAAACGAAGAAGTAGATCTTGTATACCAATCGCAACTGTCAGCGGGCGATTTGATGCTCTTACTAAAACAGAAACGAGAAAAGGACAAAATACTCGGACACACAACTGTGGGTATTCATCGAGACGATTTGGAGATGGTTATGGATAACTATCCGATAAAGAAGGTGGGGTCGCAGGGACAAAACAAAACGTATGTCATATCGATGAAATTGGCACAATTTGACTTTCTACGCAAAGCAGGTCTTACAACTCCTATTTTATTGTTAGATGATATATTCGACAAATTAGATTCGGCTCGGGTAGAACAAATCGTAAAACTGGTATCGGGCGACAATTTTGGTCAAATATTTATCACAGATACCAATCGAGATCATTTGGATGAAATCTTGCAAAAGATAAATAACCACTATCATTTGTATGTGATTGAAAATGGCGAAGCCACAGCACAAAATTAGATATGAGAAAGCATAATACAGAAAGTGTTGGAGAGGTATTGAAACAGTTTTTTGAAGAAAATCGGTTTTTCAAACAAAAATTGGCAGAAAGCCGTGTGATTACAGGTTGGGAGAAAACGTTGGGCAGTACAATAGCCTCTTATACCGATAATTTATATCTTCGAAACAATGTTTTATACGTACACCTCACATCGTCGGTTTTGCGTGCCGAACTTATTATGTGTAAAGATAAATTAATCGCAAACCTCAATCAACACGCAGGAAGTAATGTGTTGAAAGATATTATATTCAGATAAGCAAATAAAAATAAGAATCAAGAAAATGGCAATAGAAATTAACGAAGCAGAAAGTTTTAAATCAATCGTTCCTATCCAAATCAGATTTAATGACATAGATGCTTTAGGGCATATCAATAATAATGTGTATTTAAGCTACTTCGATTTGGGTAAAATTGAATATTTCGAAAACCTAAAAGCATCGTACGTTAGTTGGACCGAGGGGATTGTTGTTATTGCACGAGTCGAAATGGACTTTATTCTACCCATATTTTATAAAGAAAGTATTGTAGTCGAATCTAAAATAATAAAAATTGGCAACAAGAGTGCCATCTTCTTACAACAGATACGCAACAAAGATACTAACGAAATAAAATGCAGATGCACATCTGTCATAGTAACATACAATCCTGTTACCATGTCGGGAATGCCAATACCTCAAGTTTGGAGAGACTCTATCTCTCATTACGAAGAAACATTGTTATAAACCTTTCAAATAATGTCCATACAATGCAGAGGAGTAAGAAAATATTGAACTATCCATGTTGCATTTTGTTTACTTATTGAATATCTCCAATAGACCTGCTATCCTTGTCTAGGACATATAATACTCGGAACATATTATTAAATTAAATTTACCTTATTATAACGAACATTTATGAAAGCTAAAAGTTTATTTATCGGAATGATGCTCTCACTTTCGTTGGGTACACAAGCCCAAAAGAATAGTATAAATGAGATTAGCAAACTGACAAAGGCTGATACACAAAGGCTAGTTGACATTTTCAAAGACATTCATGCAAATCCTGAACGAGGGTTCATGGAAGTAAGAACGGCTGCTATTGTAGCCAAAGAATTAAAAGCTCTAGGCTATGAGGTTAAAACTGAAATAGGAAAAACCGGAGTTGTAGGTATACTGAAAAATGGAAACGGACCAACGGTAATGTACAGAGCTGATATGGACTGTAACTCGGTAAAAGAAGTAACGGGGCTACCCTATGCCAGTACTAAGGTAGAACGCAACGAAGATGGTATCGAAGTACCTTTGATGCACGCCTGTGGACACGATGCCCATGTAACTTGGATGTTGGGTATTGCCAAAATAATGGTAGCACTAAAAGACCAATGGAACGGTACACTTGTACTAGTTGGGCAGCCTGCCGAAGAGCCTGGTACAGGTGCAATGGCTATGGCTAAAGAAATGTATGACAAAGGAGTGCCTGTGGCGGATTATCTACTTGGTATGCACACAGCACCTATGGCTGTGGGATATTATTTAAATGATTATGGTGATCGGATGGCTGGAGCTGACCAACTGGATGTTACGTTTTATGGTGTTGGTGGACATGGATCGGCTCCTCAAGAGACTAAAGACCCTATCCTTATGGCTGCTAATGCTGTTATTCAATATCAAACGATTATTAGCCGCAGAATGGATCCACAAAGACCTGCTGTACTAACCGTAGGGGCAATAGATGCAGGTATTGATAATAATGTTATACCTGGGTCGGCTACATTAAAGCTAAATTTGAGATGGTTTAAAGAACAAGATCGCAAAATAATGCTAGATGGAATAGATGAAATAAACAAAGGTATTGCCTTGGCTAATGGTCTACCAACGGATCTATACCCTACTGTGCAACACAAGCAGTATGTAAAACCATTGGTTAACAACAAAGGAATGGTTGTGAAACTAGATCCTATTTTAGAACAAGTGGCTGGTAAGGGTAAGAATATGGCAGGATACCCACCCGTTATGGGATCTGAAGATTTTCAGCATCTGATTAATGAACAACAAAAATCGGTATATAATTATTTACTCGTAGGTATTGCCGACCCCAAATTAGTAGCCGAAGCAAATAGTAAAGGACAGATGTTCCCTTTCTTCAATCACAACGGCAACTTTCAGGTAGACTTAACAGCTATTCCGTTTGGTGTAAATTTAGGAGCAAACGCCTTGTTGGAGATGTTTAAGAAATAAATAGGACTAATTCAGGTCGTTTTGTCTAAACTCAACTACGAGCCTTAATTATTATCATATAAATCTGTGCAAACTCCCTAAAAAAAATAACAGGAAGTTTGCACAGATTTTCTTTTTAGAGCCTCACTTTTTCGCAAAAGATAACCAATATTGATTGAGTATGACTCTCCAGCTATGTATTGGCATTGTCTATGACTTCTCAATCTCAACAATAATGTAAAAGTTTAGATTAGATATTGACTGTCGGGCAATTCCTCAATAACGTTTTATAGGGAACTTAAACAGTTACTTAAAAATTATATCCTATTCCTATACCTATTACTTCTTTGAATTGTACACGAGGACCTCGCTTATTATCGTTCTTATCAATATGCTTTACATCGTCGTCATACTTAAGTGTTGTATTTATATTGGCTTTTAGGTATTTATTTATTTGCATGCTAATAAGCATATTCCACTCAATATCAACATTACCAAAATGCTTATCATAAGCAGTAAAAAAGTTAGCATCTGTAATCAATTTTACATTTTGCATAATATCTTTTTGGGCTTTGACCTTCAAATAAGCACCTATCTCGGCTCTGAATCTGTCGCCAGGATCAACACCAAATGCACCTTCTGCCGATAACGAATCGTCTTGCACAAAAGTTAGTTTTCCGGCTACAGGTGAGAAATATGCAGAATAAAATTTATCAGCAGGTTTATACTCAATACCTATCGATATATTAGAATAAGCTGGAGCCATAAATTTTGAAATGTGATGCTCGGTATTAGGATAGTTATATCCTTTATAAAATTGAGACTTAAAATCTGCCATAGCCGAATAATACCAAACGTTGTTTGTAGTGTATCCAATTTGCGTACCCAAATCAATTCTGTCAACTGATTTTCTTACTCCGTCCGATTTTGTACTAGTAACTCCGTATTCTAAAGCCATTGTGTTTTGCCACAACCAATGCTCTTTTTTATAATCGAGCGATCCATTGAGGTAGGCTCTTCCTGTAAAGGCATTGTCTCCACCTGATGACCAGTTGGATAATGATGTTTGAGAAAGATCGATACCACCAGTCCCTTTCAGTTTCCATTTTTTTTCTGTCGCAAGATCAGTTACAGTTTGCGCTTCGACTTGGATAATAGCAATAAAAGAGAGTGCGAAAATAATTATACGCTTCATTCTGAATATTTTTTAGTTTATAGTAGATGACACACACATGATTGATACATCATGTATGGCATTAATATCAATGTTATAATAGAGTTTTCGATTCACCTTATAAAACAAAACAGATACTGTTAAGATAGAGTAGATTTCATTATATTTGTATGCCCTTTATTAAAACAGGAACAAAGCAAATATATATTATTGAAATAACAAAATAATCAAAACACATTTAACATGTCAGACGATAAGAAAATTATATTTTCGATGATTGGGGTAAATAAAATATACCCTCCTCAAAAGCAAGTATTGAAGAATATATACTTGTCTTTTTATTATGGTGCCAAAATCGGAATCATTGGGTTAAATGGTTCTGGTAAATCGACATTGCTCAAGATGATAGCAGGTATTGAAAAAGAATACCAAGGCGAGATTGTTTCGGACAAGGAATACAGTGTTGGTTATTTGGAGCAAGACCCTAAACTAGACCCCACAAAAACAGTAAAGCAAATAGTACAAGAAGGTGTACAACCAATAATGGATGTACTAAGCGAGTATGAAGAGATAAACCTAAAATTTGGCTTGCCCGAGTATTACGAAGACTCAGACAAAATGGATATTCTGTTTGCCCGTCAAGCTCAATTGCAAGATAAAATAGATGCAAGTGATGCTTGGAATTTAGACAATAAACTAGAGCGTGCAATGGATGCTTTACGTTGCCCTCCAGAAGATGCTCTTACCGAACATCTATCAGGTGGAGAAAAACGCAGGGTAGCTCTTTGTCGTTTGTTACTCCAAGAACCTGATGTGCTGTTGCTAGATGAGCCTACCAATCATTTGGATGCAGAATCTATCGATTGGTTAGAACAACACTTACAACAGTACAAAGGTACTGTGATTTGTATAACCCACGACCGTTATTTCCTAGATCATGTTGCAGGATGGATATTAGAACTAGATCGTGGCGAAGGCATTCCTTGGAAAGGAAATTATACATCATGGTTAGAGCAGAAAACAAAACGTATGGAGCAGGAGGAGAAACAAGCGAGCAAACGCCGAAAAACTCTTGAGCGTGAGCTAGATTGGGTAAAGATG
>JBDLTH010000120.1:0-2670 GCA_039799165.1 Bacteroidota bacterium | reverse complement strand
TCATGCAAGAAGGTTACGGTTTTCTACGTTCATCCGATTATAACTATATGTCATCACCCGATGATGTGTACATATCACAATCTCAAATTCGTTTGTTTGGACTAAAAACTGGAGACGTTGTCGAAGGTCCAATACGTCCACCCAAAGAAGGAGAGAAATTTTTTCCACTCGTAAAGGTTGATAGAATCAATGGCAGAACTCCCGACGAAGTACGTGATCGAGTTCCCTTTGACCACTTAAAACCACTTTTTCCGAACGAAAAATTCAGTTTGACCTCCGGTCGGAATGACAATTTTTCATGTCGTGTTGTAGACTTATTTTCACCCATTGGCAAAGGGCAGCGTGGACTTATTGTGGCTCAACCCAAAACAGGTAAAACTACGCTTCTGAAAGACATTGCTAATGCGATAGCAAAGAATCATCCCGAAGTGTATATGATTGTTCTTCTGATTGACGAGCGTCCAGAGGAGGTTACAGATATGGAGCGTAGCGTAAATGCCGAAGTTATAGCATCTACGTTTGATGAACCAGCCGATCGTCATGTTAAAATAGCCGAAATAGTACTCAACAAAGCAAAACGCATGGTAGAATGCGGACATGATGTTGTGATTCTTTTAGACTCTATAACACGTCTGGCACGTGCATACAATACCGTTCAGCCAGCATCAGGTAAGGTGCTTACAGGTGGTGTAGATGCTAATGCACTGCACAAGCCTAAACGCTTTTTTGGAGCTGCACGTAATATCGAAAATGGAGGTTCATTAACAATTATTGCTACGGCCCTTACCGAGACAGGTTCGAAAATGGATGACGTTATTTTCGAGGAGTTTAAAGGTACAGGTAATATGGAACTTCAATTAGATAGAAAATTGTCAAACAAGCGTGTGTTCCCTGCTGTTGATATAATATCTTCGAGTACCCGTCGAGATGATCTTCTATTGGATAGAGATACATTGAGTCGTATGTGGGTATTACGTAACTTTTTGTCGGATATGAATTCGGTAGAAGGAATGCAATTTTTAGAAAATAGATTGAAGAAAACGATAAATAATGAGGAGTTCCTTATTTCGATGAATGATTAAATTTTAAGAAAATTATATATATAAAAGGATTGTCTGAATAAAACAGACAATCCTTTTTTTTCTTTTAATTCCCCTTCTTCAACCTTTCTATTAATGCGATTAGCGTATTGAGCGAAGTTATTTTGTGTCGTATTTGATGTCTAATAACGTTAAAGTCCAATTTTTTTACGAGTTTTTCGACCTGATAGTATTTTTTCGTGTATGATTTTCCTACCAACTTATATATACAATCCAAGTCAGCAGCAGGATGTTGTCTCGATAATGGATCAATAAGGTATGGATTAAAACCCAGATGCTTTTCGATATAATGCCCTGTAAGTCTTCCATCTACTTTCTGTAAAAAGCTACTTTCTGCTAAAAACCATGTTTCAACCTCTCTTACTGCTACAACAATGTCAAATAGGTGTTTGCGTTGTTGCAGATGGTGTGGAAGATACGCTAAACCTTTCTCCAAGCGAGTTAGTTCATCCATGGATAGCGGATATAAATCACGAAGACCAATTACTGCCGAAAATCCGTTTTGGTATAAACTATCTATGTTTTCGAGAATTTCAGATTTAACACGATTATCCGCACCACAGTCATAGATCAAGATGCTATATTTTGCTTTACGAGATACATCATAGCTTCTCACAAACTCGTGTTTTGGTGTATTTGTACCACCCGATATTTTTTTTAGAATGATCGTTGTATTACCAGACCCCATAATTTCTTTCACAAGTCGGTGTACAAAAATCTGTTCGGTTTGTCCTTCAACAAAGAATGCAATCTTTTTTATCTCATGCATTATTCTTCCTCTTTGTTTTCAAACCCATGGATAAAAAAGTCTGTTGCAAGAAAGTCAAAGTTGTTTAGACCTGTATATTTGAAATCGTCAAAAATGGTTTTCGAGTTTCCATAATTATAAATAATCGACGATTTATGTTTTCGCTCCAATATCGACCAGTATTTTAGAGGGATGGTATTCATTACATACCTGTCGTTAGTGGTAATAAATGCCTGTATGTCGGAATTGTTTATCTTATAAATTAAGATGTCAATCAGTGCTTTAGAGCGCGAATAGTCAAGACCTTCACCTAAGTCATCTACTAGCAAACATACGGATGCCTTACTTGATAGTGCATAATTGAGCTGGATCAAAAAAGCCAATGCTCTAAACATGCCTTGCGACATTTCTATCTGTGTGGTTGTGTCTGGTAAGTCTACTTCTTTGACAGATAGGCTTATTCCATTTTTAGTTGTTTCTAAACAAATGTTTTCTATGTCATAATGTAGGCATTTCATATCGTTTATCACCGCCTCTTCGAACGATGTGCCAAAGGCTCGTTTTCCTTTATCAAAAAGCTTTAGTACATTATTTGCATTGATGCCTTCATACATCTGAGAGTTTTGAACTTCTTCAGGTTTGAGCAATCTGTTTTTTTCGAATTGATTGGTGAACGAAAATTTTTTGAGAGCATTTCCCCATTCAAACAATTCGTTGAGGTATGGATATTCTTTTTCTTTAACTTTCAGAATTATAGCTAATTCGCTACTCGAAATGTTTAGGTGTTCAAATACTTGTTTAGTTTCCGAGTAGATAATATTC
>JBDLTH010000119.1:0-36041 GCA_039799165.1 Bacteroidota bacterium | reverse complement strand
ACAGGTAAACGACATCTTGTTGGTAGCTGTCGCCCAAATAGGATATGTAGGCAGAGTTGATTGCTTGCATATCGGGTGTTAGGGTTGTGAACAAGCCACTGCCTGTTACATCAAATGGGGTACTAGCCAAGGGTTCGTAAGCAAAATTGGTGGCTGTTTCTATTTGTGTATCGATACCGACTTTTCGATAAATGGCTTTTACTTGCTCGCTTACCTCGCCAATGGAGAAACCATTGACGGGTACTAGTTTCACTTTTACGGCTTTTGGGGCATAGCTATACACATTGAGCTGGGCTACGGTGGCTAGGGTGTCGGGGGCTATTTGGTATACCACAAAGAGTTCTTGTCCGTCGCCTACTTGACTACTGACTAGGTTGAGTTCCCATTGTTTGGCTTCGGCTTGGTAGCTGGCTTGGTATTCTTTGCCTGTGCTGGTGATAAAGCGTACTTTATCGGCTTCGAATGTGGGTTTGCTTTCGATGATTTTAACTGCTATTTTGTCGCTGGTTTGGGGCAACATAAATTTGGCTGAGGCGGCTATTTCTCGGTCTGCAAATTTGTATTCTTGGTTGTATTCGGTTACTGTTTGGTATACTTCTTTGTATTGGTCTACAGCATATTTGGTTACTCCTTCTATTTCTTCGAATCCAACTCTAAACTGGTCTGTTGCCACTTTGTAAGCGGTTGCTAGGTTTAGTTTGAGGTCTGATTTAGACGTGAGTAGGCTTAGATTGCCTTGCTGATCGATTTGATAGGTTTTATTTTGGTTATCGGTCAGGGTCAGGGGTAGGTTGTCTGACTCTAGGGTATGTTGGTTTCCTTGGTCATCGGTTAGGACAACTTGGTATTTTCCGTTTTCGTTTTTGTTGAGGGTATAGGGTTTTCCTTGGGCTATTTCTTCTTCGCTACGGTCGTCTACAAGGGGTTTTAGGGCGATATTGGGGTTGATGGTATAGCTTACGGTGTATTGTGCTTTTTCTTCGCCTGTTCTAATGTCTCCTACTCCTGCTCCGCCTGTTAGGGTTTGGTCTATGTCGAGTAGTGCATTGTTGTTCTTAGTATCGTAGTTGGTTTCGATGTATCCACCAATGAGTTGATAATCGGTATTGATGGCAATGTTTTGGAATTTTACGTTTAGTTTGGGCAGGTTGAATAGGGGGATGCCTACGTAGCCACTTCCGCTAAAGCGGCCGCCTGCCGAACTGTTGAGTTGGGTTATAAAGATGGGATAATCGCCTGCATAGATGGGCAGGTGAGGGATGAGTTGGGTTGCTAGTTCTCGGTTGGTGATGTTTACGTCGGGCATGAGTCCGCAGTTGGGGCCTTTTTGGGCTTTGGCTGGCATGGTGAATGCTTTGGTGTCGCCATATAGCCACAGGTCATTGGCATAGCAACGGCTACCGATACGGTATTCGTAGGTATGATCGGGGGTAAGTCCGTGCAGGGTGGCGGTATTGCCCGATGGGGGGGCGGTATACCATCTTTTTGCTCCTTTTTTGCGGTATTCGGCGATGTATTCTATGGCGGTGGTGTTTTGCCAGTTGATGGTGGCTTTCATTCCTTCTACTGTGATGCCACTGATGGTTACAGGACTGCAATTGCCTGTATAGTCGAACCACGATAGTTGACTGTATCCTTCGTTTTTGAATACATTGGCGTTTTCGATGCCTTGTTTGGCTAGGGCTTGTACGCGCCATGCGTAACGCATACCGGGTATCAATTGGGGCTGGGCTGAGGTATGTACAAAGCTGGTGGATGGGGTTTGTTCGGTGTATAGTGTGCGTGAATACTGAAAAGCGTTTTCGGGCGATGCTTGCTTGTCGTATATTTCTACTAGGCTTATTTCGTATTGTGTGCCATAGGCTGAGGCTACAGAATTCATGTGTCGGGGGGTCCAACTGAACAATATAGTGGGTATGTTACTTTCTTGAATGGCTGTCCCTTTTTGGGGTAGATTGAGGATCGGGGGATCGCCTGCACTGAGCATGGCTTGTGCAAAGCCTACACGGGGGTTGCTTAGTAGGCGGTTGGTATGGACTTCGTAAACTTCGAAGTGGAAACGGTAAAAATTGTCGGGGAGCATCTGGGTGCGGTAATACTGGCTTTGCCCACCGCTGATGCGTAGGTTTTCTTTTCTGAAGTAGGGTTCTAGGTCATTTAAGGATAGTAGCTGGGGTACGCCTGCTTGTAGTTCGATGACTGGGGTGTACACCTCGGGAGGGGTAATCATGCTGAATGTGGATGAGGTTATTTTCATCCGCAGGTAAACGCTTAGTCGAGGTTGGGCAATGTCGGTATTTATAATATTGACGCTCATCTTGGCTTGTCCCCCCGAGTAGTAGGCGGGGGCGTAAGGGCTATAGGGGGGCGTGAGTTGTGTATAGACTTGTACGGGATAGGTGGTTTGGGTATAGACATCTCCTATCCATCCCAAAAGCATGAATACGAGTAGGAGTTTCTTTAAAATATCTAATTGGTGGTCTTTTTGCTTATTCATACAAACTCGTTGCTTCTAATGTTTCTTCAATATGTTTTACTTTCTTATCGAACAATGACTTTTACGCTTCGTTTTCCAGATGCTGTCTCTAGCAACAACACATAAGTACCTGCTGGAAGCGACTTGGCATAATCCACTTCATAAATCCGTTGTCCTGTGAGGGTTCTGTCATCTACAATGCCCCCATTATGCAAGGTGAACATGCGTAAACGAATCGACCCTTCTTTTGCTAATCCTATTTTTGCTTTAAATACGCCATCATTTGGATTGGGGTATACTATAAATTCCTTTATATCAGTTTGCCCGAAATCGTCGATATTTCGACCTCCTGTTTCGGTAACAGAAACGGTTTTTAGTATATCTTGAAAACAGTCTTTGAGGTGCGATCGCATACCGATTGAATATTTCCCAGTTTGCTTGAATATTATTTTTGCAAGATAAGGACTTGTTTCCACAATTTCTATCGCATCGTCTTCCGAAATGAGCCACTCTATTCTATCGGCTTCGGGTGTGCTTATGTTTACCATCACAATGGTGTCATTCACCACTACGTCGGTAGCCACTACCATTTCGGAGCTGATGGTGTAATCGGTTACACGTACCTCCACCTCATCGGTTGCTACACAACCGTTGCTATCGGTAATAGTTACCTTATATGTACCTGCTTGTGTGAGTACAACGCTAGACTGTGTAGATGTAAACCCATTTGAGCCTCTCCAGTTAAAAATTGTTTTTGCATCTTTCACCGTTGGTGCCAATGCGTAAGACTGTCCCGAACATAGTATTTTATCTCCGCCCAAATCTATTTTTAAAGGTGTCGGATCTTTCAACTGAAACGTTTCGAGCAAGCTACACCCATCTTTATCGGTTACAAGCAGCGTATATATACCTGCCTTGATATTGAGCAGATCTTTTGCGGTAGCCCCTGTATTCCACCTATAGGTATAGGGTGCTGTACCTCCTTTGACTTGCGAAGTTATACTTCCTGTTGATGATTGATAACAAATTGGATCTTTCGTTACACCCGCCACTCCTAAACCATTGGTTGTTAAAACCTTAAGACTAGCGGTAGTTTCGCAGCCTCGAGAATCCTTAATAAATACCATGTACTTGCCTGGATGTACATTCTCTAGCATTTGCTCGGTGTTACCCGTGTTCCACAAATAGGTATAGGGTGCTGTACCTCCTTTGACATCGACCGAGATTGTAGCTGTTTGCCCGCAAACAATATGCACATCTTTTGTGGTTGCCTCTAACTTGTGGGGTTGTATCAGCAAATATGTGATTTCTGTTTTGTTTGTCAGACGACCATAGTCTTCTATATTGACACGATATACCCCATGTACAAGGTTGTTTAATACACTGTCTGTTTCATTTTTGATTAGCGTATAAGTCGTTCCCTCTTGTTTGTACCATGTATATTTGTAAGGTAATTGCTGCACATTACTATTCTTAATTCCCCCATCGGCATGAGCTACTAGTTGCCCATCAGCGTCTCCATTACACGATATGTAATGTGTTTCTTCGATCTCAACACTTAGCTTAGCTGGTTGTTTTACTTCATACAATTGCGATGCTATACATGCCGTATTGTTCAACGCATCGGCTTTTGCATAATTGGCATCACGTATTTCGACGCTATATTTTCCTGCTTTCAATTGCGATAACACTGATGTATATTTACCCGCTTGCATGGAGTTGCTAGGGGGTAGTATATTTCCATCCATATCTTTCCAGACTACTGTATACGCTCCTCCAGACAAAGGTGTTCCTCCATCCATATCAATGCGTATTTGACCATTGGCTAAACCATATCCTGATACTTCGATTATTGAATTTGATAAGATTGTCAAGGCTTTGGCTGGTTGGGTTAACACGATTTCGGCTACATCCTTTCCGTTAATCTGGGCATAACACTTATTTTCATCTTGTATGTATACCGAATAGGTGCCTGATGCTAGATTATTCAAATAAAATTTATGACCTGTAACATCTGCCATCATCTCTCGATAATCTGTATCTATGCTGTGTTTTTTGTAGAATAAGCGGTGTTTGCCTGTACCTCCACTGGCTGATAGATGAATAAATCCATCGCTACCGTTGAAGCACGAAATCATCCTCGTCTTCAGTTCAGTAAGTTGTAGAGTGGGTTGCGTAATTTCAAAAACACTTGATTCTACAACATTGACTAGTGCACTGCCATCGGTAATTTTCACTTTATAGATTCCTGCTGGCAGATTTGTCAAGATGCTGTCGTTCTGTTGTTCGATATATACGCTTGCACCATCTACCACTTTGTACCATTGGTAGATATAAGGCAATCCTGAGGTTTTAGTTACCCCTCCTCGGGCATGTGCAATCAGCTCACCTGTTTGTTCTCCAAAACAATTAACCGTGCGTGTATTCTGGAGGCTTACACGCAATGGTTGTGGCTCAGCCAAATTCATACTTGATGTTATGGTACACGTGTTGTAGTTGCCATCTTGTATTTCGACCGTATAATTACCTTTTGGTAAATTCTGAATGGTAGAGGTAAATACGCCATTCGCATCTGATCTGTTTTCGGCTATTAATGTTCCTCCCGAGTCGGTTGTCCAACGAACCACATATTTTTGATCCGAAACATAAGGTACTCCACCTTCTATTTTTAGACTAATTGTTCCATCGGCTCTGCCAAATCCTGTTGGACTGACCATTTCTCTACTCGATATGACTAGGGCTGTTTGGGGTTGTGTCAGATCAATAACTCCTATCGTACTGCCATTGATGGGGGCAAGACAGGCATTGGCATCTTTTACATAATATTCGTATCGTCCCGATTTCAGATTTGGAATAGCAAAGTTGCTTCCCGAACCATCTGCCAATACAGGGGTATAAGCTGCATCGGTGTCCTTTTTGTAATACAATTCGTATGCTCCAACTCCGCCACTTACGCTTATGTTGATTGCTCCATCGCTACCATCAAAACAGCTTATGTTGCGTCCAGCGGTAGTTACAGTTAGCAAAGGTGGCTCGCTAATGGTATATTCAAGCTCTTGTGTATTGGCTGGTGTACTGGCATCTGCTACTACGACCTTGTAAATACCTGCACCTAGATTGCCGATAGCTGGGGCATCTGACAGGTAAACATAGCTTCCATTTTCTTGTTTGTACCATGTATATACATAGCCTCCGCCTAATATATTGGTTACGCCTCCTGTAACCGAAACGGATAGCGACACCGTTTTGTCGCCATGACATAAGATGGCTCCGCCCTGTTGCGATATATTTGCAACCAACAGATCGGGTTGGTTCAAAGTAAATTCGGCAGAAGTTTCGCAACCTTTGCTATCGGTTATGCGAAGCTGATAACTACCCGACGGTATGGCACTTAGTTTTGACTCAAATTGCGCATCAACAATACCATTCGTAACACTTGTTAGGATATTGCCTGTTGCTTTGTCCAACCATTGCGTGGTGTAGTTAGGTGTACCTCCATCTATGACAACGCTTATGTAACCATTGCTCAGACCATAGCCCGAGGGGTCGTGGCTTTTATCAGCAAGGTGGGCGATTGACAAAACCCGTTCGGGTTCGGTCAATGTTACCGTTTTGATTAGCTCAAAACCATCTGGTGCTGGTAAGAAACATCCGTTTTTATCGGTAATATAGTATTCGTAGTTTCCTGTGTACAATTGCGAAACGGTAAGATTATCGGTTGGGGTGAAGTTGGCTTCGCCCTGTTTTCTCCACCACAGCATATACCCTCCGTTTCCACCTTCGGCAGTTACTTTGAATGAGCCATCGTTACCGCCTTTGCACGAAATATTTCGTCGATCGCTTTCGTGTACCGAAAATACAATAGGGGCTGGCTCTCGTACTACAATGTTGTCTTTTTTGTGATTTATTGCACCCGAATAGGATGCAACTCGTTTATAGATTGATTCTATTTTTAATGAATAAGTACCTGCATCTATATTTTGTATTTCGAAGGTTGTTGGGTCTATCTGAATTATATCTGCTTTCTCTTTAAAGCTTCCTTGCTTCGACATCCATATTTCGATCTCTTCTCCTTCGAGTGCTGCTCTATCAGTAGTTATCCGTAGTTTTCCAGTTGATGTATCTACGCATTTTGCATCCTCTGCCGTAACAGATACAATGCGAGGAGCAGAAAGCAGTAAGTTTAATGTTAAAATACTCGTTTCTGATCCTGGCCATGGATAATATACTTTAAAATAAATAGGTTTCCCCGCATATTCGAGAGCTTTAACCCCTAATAGATCATACCCTGATAACGTAACATTATTCCCCTCTCCAAATGTGGTGGGTAAACTCTGCCAACCAAAAAAATCAGTAGAATACACCCAATAATGCTTGTTGTGAAATTCGTTCGTTGTTAATGTTATCCTCTCATCCAGAGGTAACCCTCCGCTAGATGTTAACTCCTTAATATCTATAACCGAATAGTTAAAATTAATTCTATAATTTCCACCCCCTCCAGACATCGTAACATTAGAATGTTCACCTGCTAGCAATGGTGTATAAAATGTATGCGAAGCTACAACTATATTATTGATATTCCTTTCGATTTTAGTGATTCCAGACTTACTGGGAATTGTATAAAAAACACGTTGTAATTGATTACGATTTGTTTCAAAAACTTCACTACTACCATCTGAATAATAAACTTTGTAATTCTGCGTATCTGCAGCTGAAGCTTGATTAGAAGTGGCTTCTATCGCCCAAACTTTAGATATTGGTCGTACGCTTAGTGATAAAAAACAGCCATTAGAATATTTTCCTATAAAACTTCTGCCATATTGGATCTCAGCACAAGGGTATTCCGTTTCTGGAAAATAAATTATATTTGTTGCATTTCCTCTTTCTATGTTATTACCGTTTCCAGTTGGGTTATCTCGATGTTCACCATATACTGTCATTTTGACAATAGGATCATTTACCGAACACTTAACGGAATGCACAGTTCTCCAAAACACCCCTTTACGATACTCCTTACCCTCCAAACCTTTCTGCCATACTTGAGTTGCTCCACTTCGATGATGAAAAGTAACTTTAAGATAAGAAGCTGCTTCTATATTGTAGTCTTTTGATTTTATATTGAATTCTAATTGGAATGAATACTCTTGCCCAAACACATAAGATAAGCTGAGTATCATCAAAACAAACAATAAATATATTTTTCTCATAAATTGTTTTATGCTGTACCGGTTAGTAATTTACTTGGATGGTTTTGGCTTGCGACATACGTCCTGCCTCATTTATGTATACAATGGTGTATGAATATGCGGTGTTGGGAGACACCATATCGTCGGCTATGCGGGTGTTGGAAGCATCTGTTTCTTTCCACAAAAAGAGCGACTTATCACCCACCTGTTTATACAGTCGATAACGTACAGCCATCGGATGCTTGTTCCACGATAGCTCTATGTAGGCATTTGTGCGGTCTACATAAGTACTAAAGTTGGCTACCTCATCTGGTTTTGTGTTTACAGACAGGCTAACCTCGAGTTTTTGAGGAGCCAGAGATTCTTTTCCATTTGCATCCCTAGCCACCACCTGATACGAATAATCTCCCGATTGAGAAACCTCATCGGTATACGTTGTTGTGTTAGCATCAGTATTCAAAAGCATCTTGTAATCGTTCCAGTCATTATTACGCACCCTGTGCAGCGAGTAACGTATATCGGTACGCAGGGTATCGGTAACCCACGACAAAGACACACTGTTGTCGTTGATGAGTTGATAACTGATAATGGAAGGCAAGGCTGGTGTAGCCAAATTGGGTTTTGTGGCGGCTACATGCAAACAAGGTGCCGACTCGTTGTAGTTGAGGTCGAGTGCAGTAAGTGAATAATATACTTTTTCGTTTCCTAACGTGAGGGATAAAGAATCGGTAAATTGAGTTCCTGTAACAAAATCGGATACGATGGACGATTTTTCGGCATCAGCCGTAAAAGACCGCAAAATACGATAGCCTCTCAAATCGGTTTCGGAGTTGGCATCCCACGAAAGGTGTGCCACAGCCACCGAATCGATCTCTACCCTCAAACCTGTTGGCACTAATGGAGGTATAGAGTCTACCTGATTCAACGAAAAGGGAAAAGAAGCCGTCTCGGTATTGTCTTTGGTTACCGCAAATAGCTTTACGTAATTTGTTTTGTGCATCAAATCTAATTCTATATCTCTAGCATCTAATGGTATACTATCTAGCACCACAGTATATTCACCATCGGGTAAGACTGCTCGTTTGACTACAAATTTTTGGAAGGATTGCGTATCGGGACAGTCGAAACTCCAAAACAAGTGAGCTTTATTTTCGGAAGTGAAATAGGCATTAAAAATATTTGGTACACAAGATACTGATCGTTTACCCTCGCCTGTTACTTCTTCCGAAGCAGGTCCTTCTTCATCAAACGTGGTTATCCCAATTACTCGGTACGAATAGGGTGTATTGTTTTGAGGCAACGAATCGGTATAAAATATTTGTTGCCTGTTTTCGCCGAATGCCGTTATAGGCAAGTTGGTGATACGCTTGAATGCGTTTTCGCCCGAAGCCTTCCGCTCTACATGGTACGAGTGGTAAGTGTCGGACAAAAGTTGGTAATTCCACGATAACATCACCGACTTATCGCCCCAAATAGCATCAACATTCAAGGCAGGGGGGAGCAATTTTTTGTCCGTATAGCCCATAAACAAAGCGGTGGTATCGCCCTGTTGCTTAACGGGACGATTGAGTATGATGCGATATAGATATTGCTCATTTTTACGGGTATTTTTATCGGTATATGCCCATCCTGCTAGTTCGGCAGCGGTATAATCGTATTCTGCCATGAATACCGAAGTGGCAAAACGCTGCTCCAACTCATTTGCTTGGTTGATTATGCTTCCTACATTGCTTTGCGAAGACGTAAGTGCAAAATCGTCGCCATACAAGGCTTGTGCTATTACAGCGGCATAGTCTGATTGCAGTGCATGATTTTCCCAACGTGCCAAGGGTGCGGCTTTGATCGGTAAATCGCCGAGCGACTTTGCGGGGGTTTGTTGATAAACACTATCCACCATCAAAGTATATCGTTGTAGTATATAACCATACTTACGCCCATCGACCCAAGTGCGTGGATTGGCTGGTGCCCAACGTATCTTGATGGTTTGCTCATCGACAATGGAGGCTTTCGCCCTCAGTTTTTCGTTCGAGACGGTCTGTCCCAATACGGATTGAGATAAAAACAGGAATTGCAGAACTGGTACAATCCATTTTATATTAGCTATATAATTGTATATCTTCATACTCATAATCACCAGTAAATGTAGTTTATTAGCTTTTCGGTACCTTGCTTTCCGCCTGGCATTGTGTACCTCAAGCGTGTTTTATAATCGCCCTTGTCAATAACAGGGAATTGGCTTCTGATTAATGGTAACAAAGGACTCATATTTACGCCCCTGTCAAACATATTGGCGGCTTTATTTCTCAACTCATAAAAGTCTCTGCTATAATAGTAAGGTACTTGATATACCAGCGGAAATACCTTGCTCATTTCGGGCGATCCTCCTAAATAACCGTCAAACAACGAGAATGCTTTAGAGGGGGGTACACCCAATAGGTCTGTATCCCTATTCTGTATACTGATTCCATTCATCGGATACCAATTGTAAAGCAATGGGGCTATATCATTTTTATAGTAACTGTCGTCAAGCATTGCTTCGGCAACTACCAGTGCATGCCCCGTAGTATAGTCATTGCCCTGCAATTCAGCCTCATCAAATAGCTCCATGCCTCGATCTGTTTTGAGGAACAGTACACGCACATCCGAGTCTACCAGCATAGCACCTTTGTTTAGGCTAAGTGAAGACATTTTTTGTTCGAATGTATTAAAGTTACTTGACCTAAATGTATAGTTCAATACTTTGAGATGACCGTCTTTTATTATTTTTTGGGCTGCTTGTTGCATATAATCTACGCTAAAGGCTTCGTCATCGCCACCTCCTACTGTTGTACTAGTCTTGAGCGGAGTTGTTTGGCTTTGTGATGATACGGCTTGCGTTGCTGCCACAAACGATATTTCATAACCCGTTCTGTTACTCAACGTAGGTAGCGTATAGCTAAGCATCTTGTTCGACGCATTGTAATTGAAATCGGTTTTCAAATCTTGATTTCCATTATTAGCAAAAGCTGTTTGGTATACAAAATTTTCGGGGAACAGGTATTGTTGTCCTTTTTTCAGTTGTACATACCCTTGGTTTGATTCTCCTTGAAAGAAATTTTGCTGCCCTATTACAGGGTAACTGTATTCGATATTGGATAGTGGTATATGATTGGGAGCAGTGCCTGTGGTAAAGCTCACTTTTTTGGTTTCACGTGCAGGTTTTCCTTCATTTGTAACCAGTTTCCAACTTCCATTTGCAAATTCTTCGAAATTGACTGATACTACAACTTCCAGATCGGTGTTAGGTGGCAAAATCTCGAATGCCTCGAACGAAGCATCCATGCCTTTGGTCTTTTTCACTTTTCCTGTTACCTGCTCTCCTTTGGTATTTTTAATATAAAAATCTTCCAGTTTGACACGGTAAGTGTGTGTATTTCCTCTGTCGTCTTCTGTTTCAAAAGGTTTCTCAAGCTCCATATTGAATGTAGCTTGGGGTGAAAGGAACACATCTACATCGGTTTCTTTTTGTCGAGGTGTTAGGTCTGCAATTATCGGAAAATCGAGCGGTGTGTAATCGTCATCGTTACGAACCAGCTCGCAAGCATCGCCAAAACTAAATTTCATTTTCATGTTGCTATTTATTAACCCTCCCAAAACTTGCAACCTAACAGCCATATAGCCCCCTATCCATGTAGGGTTGGGCAATCTGGCTTGCAGCAATGCTGCGGTAGAACCTTTTATGATGGCTATTTTCTTCTTAATAAACAACAATCGCACATTTACACCCAACTCTCCTTGGAGGTAAGCATAGCACTGACCGTTGGCATACCAACCGTCTATACCAATGGGATCGTTTTGACCTCTACATTTGTAATCGCTCAAGTCTTGCAACATAACGTCGAATCCTGCACCTGCCATAAAACGAGCATATAATATCAAGAAACGCAGATCTCCTGTATCAAATTTAAACCTGCTACCAAAGGCTACACCTTTGCCTAAAGCCATGTTTTCTGGAAACTTCATATAATCGGCATCTTTGGCAGATATACCCAATATGCGAGATACATTGTAATCTAAGGTGGGCGACTCGAGTTTGTCTCCTAGCATAAAATAAGACTCGGTAGATAATGATAATGGCCCTAAGCCCATCTTCAGCCCAATAGGATTGGAGGGCGTACCTAGGTGTACAAACCAGGTACTGGGCGAGCAATGTAGATGCCCCCAACCTGCTTCGCCATTGCTACCTGCTCCTCGCAGTATATTGCCTGGTGTAGAAACCATTACTGAAAAGTTGGCATCGAACGTTTTACTGACAAACTGGTAGTCCATCGATAAATAACCTTTGATACTGGCATTGAGGGCTAAGTCGGGTAATAGCCTTTTTGCTATCTCGGAGCCATTCATTGCTTTGGGTAATCCTTGGGTATAACTATCGCCTAAATTTTTCACTTTATCTTGAGCGGTTTTGTACATATTGTCGAGCCTTCCTAACTTATTCGTCATGTTGACGGGAGTCATAAATTCTGCCGATCCATAAAATCGCATATCCCTAATCCCTCCTGTTGAAAGAAAATTAGTTTCAAACAAAGCATCACCAGAAACAGCTTCAGTCATAATACTGTATGCAATACCCGCCTTAAGCCCTAAGGAACTGTCTTTGTTAGGCACATACCCACCGAAACTACCTCCTTTTGCGAGCATTTTATAGTATGCTCCTCCTACAAAACCGTTTATAAGGACTGGCCCGATAGGTATGCCCATCTTAAAATCGGCTTGCCCCTCTACGTACCAATAACGAAAATCGGTACTACCAAAGATGGATGCTACCGATACTTTCATTTCATCAGATAACGAACCAAAGGTGGCTACTATCTGTCCTCCAAAATGGTTTCCATACACAGGGTCATCCTTACCTAAACGGATCTCGCCATCTAAGCTAAAACCTGCCAGTTTGACCTTATCTAGTTTAAGTGCATCAACTTGTAGTTCTCTAAACCGCCAAGCATCATTTTTGATTTCGGAAATAAGTGCTAGATGCGAGCTGGCACTTATTTTATTCTCCATCAAATTCAATTTCATATCGAATCCTAACACTGCTACATCATTTTTTGCCGTTAATTCAATATTACTGATTGATATGGGAAAATCCTGAAACTTAACATCCCCTCCGTGCTTTACGCTCTCAACATCAAAATGGGGGGCAACGGTAGACAGGCTTAGTTTAGTAAATGCCAACTGCTCTATATTAAGCCCCTCGGCATCTACTTTCATCGAACCATCCAAAATAACTCGAGGTGCAAAACGCCCATCAATTACCGCTACTTGCATGATGGATGTTGGCAATAAAGACAATTTGGCAAAACCTAAATCAAGTTCTTTTTCTTCATCTAAAGAAACATTAAACAAATATTCATTTTTAGATATATAGGCTTTGTATGTACGTGGTTTTTCGTCTTTTAAGATGGGAATACCGATCTGACCTCCAAATCCTAAGCCTTTGATATTATTAGCTAAAAGAGTCAAACGAAAATCGGTTACCGAAAACGAACAACCACTAGCATCGCCTTGCTCGAAAGGTAAAACATTCTCGCCTATAATGTCTCCAGTAATACCTACTTCATCGATCAAAAGCCTCGATGCTTCTATCTTAGTCGGCAGATTATTTTTGGTATTAAACATGCTTGGCAATTTTACCGAAAACTTGTTAATGTATAAACCTCTCCATAGCCGTTCATCGGGTAAGGTAAAATAGGTCTGAAAATACGCTACATCGGGGTTGAAAGATGGTGAGTTTTTAAAATCACTTAAATCTAATGTTGCTTCAGATACCTCAAAAACAAGATCGGGTATACCCTTTATAGTAAACGAGGGTATGCTCAGACTCACAAGTAGATCGTTTAAGTCGTGAACAACTATTTTAAAATTAGAGGTTACGGGAGTGCCTTGCGACTCTACTGCTGGTGTAAATGTGTTTTTATTTAAAGTTAGGTCGGCATCGATAGATAGTTCTTTAAAGTCTCCATTGCAATCGAGCATAATATATGTGTCGGATGAGATATTGCCCGAAGAGTTGTCTACATGTCCTCCTCTGAAGGTTACATCTCCCATCTTGCCAAGAGTTAAAGTATGTGAACTGATCAATACTAATTTTACATTTTCTATAAAATCGCCATTGTAAGACATTTTTACGCCTACTGCACCAAAAATAAGGTACTTCGATTTCTTATCTGTAGATTGTGAGGGCATTTCTAATTTAACATACACACTTGCCTCTGCAAATTGACTACCTAACTTCACGTTGGAGATCGCAATAGTTAGAGGCATATTACTGACAATCTTTTTTATACCAATTGGTAAATTATAGACTTTATCATCAATGTTCGTTAAATCATCTACGTATCGACCATCCGACTCAATCGTCTCGAAGTCTGAAAACACTTTCTCTATTTCTTTTTGTTGAGAATAACAATTAAAAGAAGAGAATGAGCAAAGAATAAAGATTATAAAAAGGATAGATTTACGAACAAGGCTCATATATAAAATCATAAAAGTTAGCGTATGGAGTGTCTATCTAAGACCTAGGCAAGGACAAATCATTTATTTGAGAAAAAAGAAAATACTCAATCTTCAATAAAAATATAACCTATCCAATCGAAATACGGCACAAAGATATTTAATATTTCTTAAATAAAAAATAAAAAAAACGGAGAATACATCTTATCGATATATTCTCCGCTCTATTTAATTGTTTTTAAATTACTACTTTAGCAACTCGGCTACGCATATCTTCAGACTGTCTTCCCATTTCGGAACAGTTATACCAAAAGTGGTTCTGATCTTAGTTTTGTCCAGAACGCTATACTGAGGTCGACTTGCCTTAGTTGGATATTGATCGGTAGTGATAGAACTCACTTGACATGTATTTATGCCTGCTTCTTTGTGTATTTGAACCGTAAAATCGTACCATGTAGTTACCCCTTCGTTAGAGTAATGATAGATTCCTGCTTCAAACTGATTGGCTTCACTGCAATCCATAATTGACACAATTGCTTTTGCCAAATCTCCAGCATGGGTTGGCGTACCAATTTGATCGCCCACTACATTAAGGCTGTCTCGTTCTGTACCCAATTTAATCATTGTTTTTACAAAATTGTTTCCAAAGATAGAATACAACCATGCTGTACGAATAACTACTGAGTTGGGACAGGCTTTGAACAATTCGGCTTCGCCTTCCTGCTTTGCTTTGCCGTATACCGATTCTGGCGATACTGGATCTGTCTCTACATAAGGACGAGAGCCTGTTCCATCAAAAACATAATCGGTAGAGATGTGTATAACCTTAGCTTGGTTGTTAGTTGCCGCTATGCCTAAGTTGCGTACAGCATCTTTATTGATTTTGTAGCATAGTTCGCTATCATCTTCTGCTTTATCTACTGCAGTATAAGCTGCACAGTTTACAATATACTTAATATCGTTTTTCTGAACAAAATCTTCCACCGCTTGCAAGTTTGTAATGTCCAGATCCGCCACATCAGTAAAAAAATAGTTAAATGTAACCGTATGATTGTTTATCGATCTCCTCAACTCACTACCTAACTGCCCGTTAGCACCAGTTACAAGTACATTTTTAGGAGAAATCTGAAAATGAAATACATTTTTAGCTGTTTCTTCTTCATTCCCATTTTGTTTGTTTCCTGAAAAAAATGCCATATTCTTAACTTTTTATTATTTAAATTTCTAAATTTCCTTCTTTATCCAATCTGTATTTAACAGACAACATCCGCAAAAATGTACTTATCTGAGATATTGCGGATTGTGTTTCGCCCGATATTTCTTTCTGCTGCAAACGCAACAATAAAAATCCATAGAGTGCCGAAAAGCATGTTTCGAGTTCGGGTATCGTTTTATCTTCAGCCTTAGCCCTCAATTCAACAATAAAAGGTAGTGTTTTATAATACCCTCCAATATATTCGGGTTGCTGAGGCGATTTTAACAATCGCAAATGTAAATCTGTAAGTTCGCTTATAACGTTCTTATTTATTTGTAAATGCCCACTTTCGGTAATTCCTTCAAGCTTCATCATGTCAATCAAACCTCCATACCAGTCTAGCATTTCTAGCTTAACAGCCTGCGGTTGGTCAAACTTATCGATAATATTTTGCTTGATAAGCTCTTCGTCTAGTTTATTGGCACGTAAAATATCTTCAACTTGCCACATATACAGCAGATACTCTGCTATGTTTTCGTCTTTCTTTTGTTTTGCTATCAGCATTATGTATTCTGCATTTTCAAGTTACAAAGATAACCCAGTTTATATATATCAAAAGCAAGCAAGCTTGGTTTTTTACTTAAAACGTTCTTTTTCAACATTTTTTTCAGGATTCGAAAACTAAAAGACACCATAAAAGTCAGTCTTAGACGCTCTATTTTTCGGTAGGCTCCAAGTAGTTGTATTGCATCTTCGAGGCTCTTTTTATCGAGCGATTGTTGATGTAGCTTATTCAATTGCTCAATGCTGGCAATCGTTTTTGTCAGAAACTTATCGTTCGAATCCAATCCTGTATGTAACATCGGATTATCGACCTGCGTGATGTGATACCCTTCGTGCAATGCTTGTATTTTGAATAATACATCTTCGTATCCGTAGTCTGTTAACTGCTCGTTGAACGGATGAAGTAAGAGAATACGCTTATCAATCATAAAATTGAATGTCGAGAAATAGTCATTCGGTTGTTTCGAACGCCGATCTATTGGTATAGCTTCTCTTTGTGTCCCGAATAGCCACCGCAAACGAAACTCATCACCACTGAACAGGGCATAACTACATCCTCCATAACATATTACACCTACACCACGTTGTCTCAAATAGGTAGATATATAGGTGGGTGAACATACTTGAGCATCGTTATCTATAAACAGTAAATAGGGATAGGAAGCTTTTATTGCAAATTGGTTGCGAATAGCCGATCTCCCAACGTTACATGTCAGTTCTGCATAATTTACATGTTCCAAAGATTGTAGCACACTGTTTATTTCCCTAAAACTGGCTTGTGAAGCGTCGTCCAATAAAAGCATCTCGAATAGGATATCAAGAGATGATGCCTGCTGATGTAAATCAGTTACCAATTTGGTAACATCACAATTGTAGATAGGGATACAAATCGAAATCATTCAGTACTTTCCTCGTTCACGAAGATGCTAAAATTGACACCTCCATACACTCGCTTCTCTTGGTAAAGTGGCAAAGCTGAAAAATCGTTGATTTTAGAATGCTCTATTACCAAGACTCCGCCTTTTTTCAACAATCCTTTCTCCAAAATACGACTAGGTACTTCCTCTAAATAAGGCAAATCGTAGGGAGGATCGGCAAATATAAAATCGAATTGTTCTTTACAGATATCGATATATTTAAACACGTCCGCTTTGTATAGTTGAAGTTCGTTGGCAACCAACAGCTTCTGGGTTTTCTCGATAAACGACGAGTTAGCTGGTAATTTTTCGACACACACAACTTTGGCACAACCTCTTGATACCAACTCGAAACTTATACTACCCGTTCCACCAAACAAGTCAAGGGCATGTAGCCCCTCCCAGTCTATCCAATTGTGAAGAATATTAAATAGATTTTCTTTGGCAAAGTCAGTAGTGGGTCGAGCCTTAAAATTAGGTGGAACCGTTATTCTTCGTCCCTTATACCGTCCACTTATTATTCTCATTTCGATGCAAGTATTAACAGATCCAGAGGTAACCCCCTCCATGTTTCTGATTTGTTTACAATAGCTAATTCATTTACAATATTCACATGCCCTATGTACCTGATATACTCGCTCAGCACAGATATTGAATATATATTTACATTTTGAGGATCGTTGAGTATAAACAGGTAATCCTTGGTTTGGTCAAATTTACATTTATCCCAGATGCTCAACAGAAAATAAGCTAAATTACGCTCAGTCTGATTTTGCAAAGTAATAGCATGCAAGATCAGAGACGATGGGTTGTAACAAAATATATCTACAAATCCAGGATGGAAGTTTAAGTACATTTTCGAGATATTGCCCATTTCCTTGTTCCGTTCTTCCAAATACTGCATCAACAGGTTAGAATGGTGATAGAATTGGGGATTATAGAGATTACGAGCCAAAAACGTATATACAGGCTGATCGGTATTGTATACGGTAGAAACCTGCTGAATGCTATCGGGACAATATAAAATTTGTTTTGCTGGCAAATGATGTGTAAAATTGTATAAAAGTTCTTTTTTGTCCTTTTTAATGATGTAATTTGGAACAAGATCGTAGTCTTTGGATACAAAAATTACATTTACCTCGGCATAGGGAAGTGATAAAAACTCAGAATCGAGTACAATCTGTTGGATATTGTTTTCTCCCTCCCCATTTACCACAAATGACATTTCGCTATAATAGTAATCTAGCTCTAGGTGTGGCTCATAGATGCAGAAAGCAAACGTATCGGATGTGATACGAATAGTCAATACATATCTTTCAGGATGGTCAATATCTATATTATCGGGCAATTGCATATGAACGTATTTATATCTACAAATTTAGGAAAAGAAATTTATATAACCCATGCGTGCATTAATAAATGAGTTTTGAATAAAAAAACAAGTTGCTCATTATCAGAAAAATGGATACATCTATCTAGCCACGAACGAATTAAGTGCATGATCAACTTCAGCGAAAATTACGTAAAACAGTAGAAACACTGCAAAAGTGGGACGTAAAATGAATTTTCCGAATCAGAGACGTAGACCAAAACCATCAGATATTGAATTGATTTCAATCGACCTAACTTCTGAATTGACCTCAAAGATAGAACAAAGTGTTTTTAATCGTAGGAAGCATGGTCTATTTACTTATCGTGAGACTTTGCACAAGCCTCAATACATGATATTCATTTTCTCGAAAACATAAAACTGTTGTATCAAGATTGCACAATATTAGGCGATAAGGGCTATCTAAGTATTGATTATCAAAGAAATTTATTCTCTTGCAATCAAATCAAACTTGAAGTTCCAATGTGCAAGAATGAACATGGTTAAAACCCGAATTGCTTATAATGCACCAGTGGTTACTTTATTAAGTTGTTATTGAAAATATATTTAGCAGCCTCCATCATAGATGTCGAATATGTTTTCATATGGTCTGCAATGACTTTGTTTTCGTTTATAATATTTTTAAACTGGACATCACCCCATTCGTATAAGGAGCTTGTTTTTAGAGATGTATCGTATATGTGAAGATGGGTTTTATTTACACATACCAACTTATCATCGACGGGAAAGAAGATATTGTCTCTTTTGTTATTGATTACATCAATACCAAAAGATTTATGAATAGGGCTAGAGCCTAACAGTCCTATAATAGTAGGGTATAGGTCTATTTGCCCAGCAACATCTTCTACAACCTTGGATTCTTTAAAAAGAGGAGAGTGTATAATTAGAGGAATGTGATTTAACGACAAAGGAATGCCATATTCATTCTTTGCTTTCAATACTTTTCCATGATCGCCCACTATTACAAATATTGTATTACTGTACCATTCTTTCTGTGCTGCACTATTCATGAAATTAGCAATACACATGTCAACGTATGCCATTGCATTTTCGTCTTCGTTATCACTCACTTTATTAAAATTAGGATCTATTGCATAGGGTATATGATTACTTATAGTGAGAATGGTAGCAAAAAACGGTTGTTTAGAAGCAGATGCTGAGTCTAGTTTTGCTAACGAATAGTTCAATAAATAATCATCAGAAACCCCCCATATATTAACACTCTCGGATGCAGGATAGTCATCGAGTGAATAAATTTGATTAAATCCATTTTGAGGAAGAAAATTGTTTAAGTTGTCAAACTTAGGGTTATGATTCATAAAAAACAAGGTATTGTACCCCCTTGATTTTAGATCCTGTGGAAGTCCTTTTAACGAGGGTACTCCTGTATATAAACTGCCACTATTAGGATCATCTTTTTTTAACAAATCGAATTCTTCATATGTATCTATATTTAAATTTCGGAGCATATGTCGCTCAAATATTGCAGGAAAACCATATAATGTAGCTAGTATTCCTTGATTTGTGCGAGTAGCTTGAGAGTAAAAACTATTTAAATAAAACGATTTATCCTTAAGGTTATTCGTAAAAGGCATAAGATCATTATTACCAACCTTTATGTCTAAATAGTTTTTAGAAAAGGATTCTATTAGAATGAGTACAACATTGGCACTGGTCTCTAAATTTTTGTTACTTATATCATTTTCCAGTATGTACTCATTATTGATATAATTGAATCCTAAGTTTTTTTCAACAAAAGCAGTTGCTGTCTCAGCATCGATAAATTTGTTAAGAGGAGAGGATGGAGGTATAATTTGAGAGGTTTTATACAGATTTAAAACACCATTCATAACAGATTGGTTCATAAACAAATTGGATGTTACCGTATAGCAATCCGATACATTTAGCATTCTACGCTTCCCGAAATTGGTGTTTTCCTTTGCGAAGATGCTGAAGTAGCATATTATATAAAACAGACAGG
The DNA here is from genome assembly GCA_039799165.1 of Bacteroidota bacterium. Taxonomy (GTDB): domain Bacteria; phylum Bacteroidota; class Bacteroidia; order Bacteroidales; family Dysgonomonadaceae; genus Dysgonomonas_A. Next base: position 15,840 of record JBDLTH010000119.1, on the reverse strand, counting down.
TAACCCCCAAGGGCATAATATATTCTTTTCGTGTTAAGCTTCTGGACGATGATTTATCTATTTTTTTTCTCACAAACACAAGATAAAAGATGAATGCGACTACAGTTAGTATATATAAAATAAAATAATGAACATATGATTTATTTTGTAATATCATTACAAAAACGTCCTCGCCATCTTCTAGCCAATTGAGAATAGATACATCAATATGTCTAAAAAAGTAGTTGAAATATGCAATATCAGAACAACAGATCGCAAAAGCAATAGCATATACTACAATGAAATAGATGTTTGAGATTTGTAGAATTCTTTTACTAAATATACCTATCAGAGACAACAGTAAAATAATAGAGAATGGAATAATATTAAGAACAATGGCTACAGTATTATCAAACATTATACCATTTGCGATTACCTTGGTAATGGTTTGGAATTTGTCTGTTGTGTTTTCAAAATAATGATATCCCGATGCCAAGAAAAATAATCGATATATTGAAAATATAAGTAGGATAAAAAAATGTACTGATAGAATATAAAATATCGATTTGTTAAATTTTCTGTTTGATGTGGCACTCATTCGGCAGTGATTTAATTTTCTGAAGATAATGATGAAATTTTATTTCTGTAACCCGTATCGGATACAATGGGTTTTTCTTAATATTCTATCTGAAAATATCAAAAAACAGCACAAAGGTACTTAAATATACGATATTTAACTCTTGTTCCATGTGTAAAATACAGCTGTGTAACTTTTATACACATATTTTTTTATATGAACTATTTATTATAAACTTGTTTTAAAGTTTTGGGCCAAAGATTGATTCATTCATTTATACCTCCAGATTGGCAATTGAATATCTCTCAGGTAGATTCTTGTCATATCAAGACAAAGAAGCCAATCTAAAACAATGGCTGTATAGATTTTGTGAAGCAAAATACAACAAATCAATCATATTATGCCTAAATTTGCAGGTTACTATACAAATAAAACTTGAGGTTATGAGATTATTATTACTCAGTAATTCAACAAATCCAGGCGAAGCCTATTTGAGCTACCCAAAACAGGTTATCAAATCATTTTTACGAGACAAAGCACTCAACATAGTATTTATCCCATACGCTGCTGTAACATTCTCGTATGACGAGTATGTTGATAAAGTAAACCAAAGTTTGCAAGAAATAGGTGTTGCTGTAAAAGGAATACACACCTACCCCAATGCGGAAGAAGCTATACGTACAGCCGATGCTATAATGGTAGGTGGTGGCAACACTTGGAAGTTGACACGCACAATACAAGATCATAAACTGCTCGAAATTATTCGTGAGCAAGTAGCCAACGGAACACCTTATATAGGATGGAGTGCAGGCTCTAACCTTGCTTGCCCAACCTTACGCACGACCAATGACATGCCCATTGTAGCCCCCCTAAGTTTCGAAACATTAAACCTAATTCCTTTTCAGATCAATCCTCATTATTTGGATGCACACCCTACCGATCATGGTGGCGAAACCCGCGAAATGCGTATCAACGAGTTTACAATCCAGAACCCCGAAGTGTATGTAGTAGGCCTACGTGAGGCTACTATGCTGCATTACGAGAATGGCTGTTTATCATTGATAGGCGATCGATCAGCTCGTATTTTTAAATATGGAGAAGAGGCATACGAATTGATGGCGGCTGACAGCTTCAACTTTCTAATAAAATAAGACATCAGTAGACTAAGGGTGAACATCAACTCGTTTAACCCCAATTTTGATAATTTAGCATATGAGTTTCTTTCATAAAATAATACGCTTACCTATACCTCTTTATTTCATTATTGTGATTGCTTTACTCTCGTATTCGTTGCCAAGAGAAACCAAAGTAAGCTATAATGAAACTGTGGGTAAACCTTGGCGTTATGGCTTGGTTACTGCACCTTTTGATTTCCCTATTTATAAATCCGAGGCTCAGTTAGAACACGAGCGCGATAGCATAATGGATCAGTATATCCCTTATTATGCTAAAGACAGTAGCCGTGCCGAAAGATCGATCGTTCTTTTTATAAACGATGCCAAAGTGATAGATACTCCAAAAGAGTATATCGAGTATATTAAAGACAAAATGAGCGAAATCTACTCGGTAGGATTAGTTTCTACCATTGAATATCATAAGGTTACAGGCAAAAATTCTAAGCAACTCTATCTGTTAGATAATGAAAATGTAGCTAAAATACGCAATCTATCGTCTTTTTACACCTCTAAGATAGCTTACGAACAGCTGATTAATGATGCACCCTCGGCATTGGATGGTTCTGTTCTACAATCACTCAACCTCAACAACTACTTGTTCGATAATATTATTATAAACAACGAACTGTCAAAAAAAGCAAAGGAAGAGCTATTGATGCAAGTTCCTTTTGCAGAAGGCAATGTATTGGCTAGGCAAAAAATCATTGACCGAGGCGAAATAGTTACCTCTAAGACAATCAACACCCTCAACTCACTACAAAAAATAACGGAGCAGCGTGAAGGATCGGGGACTATGCAAAGCATGATGATTGTAGGAGACATTATATTGATAACCGTGCTTATCATGTCTTTTATGGCTTATCTAATATTTTTTAGACCTAAAGAATTTGTAGATAGGCGTAACGTCATCTTTATGCTTTCAATGATTGCAGCCTTTTGTCTACTCACCAGCTTGTTTGTAAAATTAAAGCTCAATGTATACATCATTCCCTATGCTATAGCTACCATTATGATCCGTACATTTATAGACTCACGTACGGCAATGCTTACTCATTTGATTACAGTAATCATCAATTCGCTGATTGTAGCTTCTCCACACGAATTTTTGATCTTGCAAATTCCCGTTGGCTTTATGTGTATCATTAGTCTTAAAGACTTGTCGGAAAGGTCGCAATTAATCCGTTCCTCTTTTTATATACTAGTTGCATATATTGTTATTTATATAGGTGTTATACTGGCTCTTAAAGGAGATTATAAGCAGATAGACCCTTTGATGTTTCTGTACTTTGCCATCAACTTTATGTTTGTTATGTTTGCATACCTATTGGTATATATTTGCGAAAAAATATTTGGATTTATATCAGGAGTGAGCATGATTGAGTTGTCTAATATCAATAAGCCCTTGCTACAAAAGTTATCAGAAATAGCTCCCGGTACATTTCAACACTCGATGCAAGTATCTAATCTGGCTGCAGCTGTTGCCACACGCATTGGAGCCAATGCCCCATTGGTACGTACCGGTGCATTATATCACGATATAGGTAAAATGACCAACCCTGCTTATTTTACCGAAAATCAGATACCTGGAATGAATCCACATAATAAACTACCTTACAAAGAGAGTGCTCGCATCATCATAAACCACGTAGCCGAAGGGATAAAAATAGCTAAAAAATACAATCTTCCTCAACAGATTATAGACTTTATAGCCACACACCATGGCGAAGGTAGAACAAAATTCTTTTATAATTCGTATAAGAATGAGCATCCTGATGAAGTGATAGACGCTGCTCTATTTTCGTATCCTGGACCTAATCCTACGACCAAAGAAACTGCAATTTTAATGATGGCAGATACAGTAGAAGCTGCTTCTCGCAGTTTGAAAGAATATACACAAGAGTCTATCTCAAGTTTGGTCGAAAAACTTATTGAAGAGCAAGTGCGTGACGGGCTACTACGCAATACACCCCTCACTTTTAAAGACATTGATATTGCAAAATGTATATTTAAAGAAAAGTTACAAACAATCTATCATTCACGTATTGTGTATCCTGAGTTGTCGAACGAAGCTCAAAAAAATCTTGAAGAAAAAGAAGTAAATACCAATAAGTAATGGTCTATTAAAGGTGTATTTATCTATTGTCGATCACAGTAGAAAATGTAAACACGATAGTAATAGACTCAATAATAATCGTATTTTTGTGAAAAACAAACTGTATATATGAGGATATATATCTACCTATTGGCTATTGTTAATACTGCTTTTTTTATTACATCTTGTGGTCAGAAAAAAGATGAGCATGCAACACGCTACCTAAACGATATTCGTTTGTTATACACAGCAGGTGCATATACCCAAGCATTGCAAGGGATAGACAGTATACAGCTATTGTTTCCGAAAGCTATTGACGAGATAAAACAAGGCTTGGCGTTGAAACAAGAACTAAGAAGAGCATTCAACCAAAAACAAATAATAGAATGCGATTCTTTATTGGCGATGTATCAACCTAAGGTAGATTCGCTAAAAAAAATGTTTACTTACCGAAAAGACAAAGACGATGTGCAAGGGGTATTTATCCCAACATCGGTTGCAGGCGATGATCTGACATCAACCATATTACGGGCAGGTGTTGCCAATGATGGAAGGTCTCCTTATATCGAAAGTGTATACGTTGGCAATCAGTTGCATAATCAGATAACTGTTGGTAACAAAGATAAGCAAATAGCACACTCGCTTGTGGTAAATGACGACGGTTTCAACTTCAGATTTACTAATTTGGGTAAACAATACGAAATCATTAAAATTACCTCTATCCATGATAATGGATTAGCAAAATTTATTGTTGACAATGCCAATCAGGCTCTGACAGTAACACTGAAAGGCAAACATACGCTTTCGTACCCATTGGCAAGTAATCAGAAAAAAGCGATCGTAAATTCTTATTACCTAGGCTTGTATATTCAGGCACACGATAGTTTATTGATGGTAAAGGACAAGGCTCTTGGTTTGCTCAATTATGTAGATACTAAAATGCAAGAGAACGAAAATAAAGGAGCCAAAAAATAGGCTAAAGGAACGATTCTACCAACGCTACCTTTTCGTCATCAGGCATTGTTCCGTTTATCCACTGAATGTGGGTACCTCTTTTTTCCATCCCTCTAAACCATGTCATCTGACGTTTAGCAAACTGATGTATTGCTATTTCTAATTGTGTAAACATATCGTTATAACTTAACTCTCGAAGTAGGTATTGTGTAACATATTTATACTCTAAACCGTAATAGATGAGGTCGTCAGCTGATATGCCCTTGTCTAACAAGGTCTGTACTTCGTCAATCAGACCTTCGTCTAAACGAGATTTTAACCGATTCGAAATACGTGAGCGACGCAATTCCCTATCCACATCCACCCCCAACACCAAAGTGTTGATTGGCGGATATTCGTTACTGTCCGTTTTGTGTTGCTTCTTGTATTCCTCTATCTCGATGGCTCTAATGGTTCGTTGTGTTGTATCCACATCGGTTGAGTTGTGCAAGTTTTTGTATTGGCTTAGTAATACTGTTAATTGCTGCAACGAGAAGCCCTGAAGCTGGTGGCGTAACTCTTTGTTTTCGGGTACATTAATCAGATTATAGCCTCTTAACACCGATTCGATGTACAGACCCGACCCTCCGCATAATATCGGCAATTTATTATTTGCTTTTATACTGATATAAGCTGTGTGGAAATCGTGTTGATATTGATAGATATTATATTTATAACCTGCATCATGTATATCGATCAGGTGATATGGTATCTGTTTTTCGGCAACCATGTAGTCTGATAAATCTTTCCCTGTGCCAATATCCATGTTTCGATACACTTGGCGCGAATCGCCACTTATAATTTCTGTATCTAAAGCATGAGCTAGTTTACAGGCAAAAGAAGTCTTACCTGATGCGGTAGGACCTACAATGGTTATTAAATCGATCGTTTTCATCAGCTACAAATATACAATAGTCTTGGTTATACTAAATATTTCGAATGATCTATTTTAGAGAGGGGCTAAAATCAGAGAACGACGATCTTTAATAAAGATCGTCGTTCTCTGTATAATTAGGTAAGATTTAATTGTTAAAATCTAGGTTTTCTAGTACCTCCTTTACGTGGTTCTCTTTTGTCTGAGCTTGAACCTGACGAGCTTCTTGATGACGAATAGTCGCTACGACCTCTTCCGTCCGATGGTCTTCTATCTCTTCTTTCGGCAACAGCACCGCCTTGAGCAACTTCAACCGATATGCGACGTCCGTTTTGTTCTTGACCTTTCAAGGCACTAATTACGCCTGAGGCATCGCCTTCAGGTACTTCGAAGAATGAGAAGTTCTGCATCAAGTCGATACGACCAATGCGTACTTTGCCGGGAACGAAATCGTTAATTAAGCCCATCAACATACCTGGATTAACATTGTCTGTACGTCCAATATTGATGAATAGACGTGAATATCCTTTTTCGGCAGAACGAGAAGCACCTGAACCTCTTGTTTCTTGACGATCGCCTCTACGAGATTTAGACATACCCATGCCTTTGTCATCACGAGAATATCTGTCCGATGGAGATTCTATTTCTTCGGCATCGTGGTAGTAGTTGATTAGACGTTCGAATTCTAAAGAAACTACACGTTTGATGATATCTTCTTTTTCTAACCAGTCTAATTTTCGGAAGACAGCAGGAAGTAAACTTTCGATGTGTGCTTCGTCAACTTTAACTTTCTCGATTCTATCGACTAAACTTAACAATTGTTTTTCGCAAATGGCATCTCCCGAAGGCATTGTACCCATTTCGAATTTCTTGTTTATAATTTTTTCGATTTCTCTAACTTTTCCTTTTTCTTTTACATGCACAATTGCAATTGAAGTTCCCGTTTTTCCTGCACGTCCCGTACGTCCACTACGGTGTGTGTACGATTCAATATCGTCAGGCAAACCATAGTTGATAACGTGTGTAAGGCTGTCTACGTCTAATCCACGTGCAGCAACGTCTGTTGCCACTAGCAACTGAATATTGCGTACTCTAAATTTTTGCATTACACTGTCTCGTTGTGCTTGAGACAAATCGCCATGTAATGAGTCAGCACTGTACCCGTCTTGAATCAATTTTTCGGCAATCTCTTGTGTCTCACGACGAGTACGACAAAAGATAATACCATAAATGCTAGGGTAAAAGTCAGCAATACGTTTTAGAGCCAAATACTTGTCTCTGGCGTGTACCATATAATATACATGCTTTACGTTATTAGACCCCTCATTCTTGCGTCCGATGGTAATCTCTTTAGGCTCTTGCATGTATTTTTTTGTAATTCTCGAAATCTCTTTCGGCATAGTTGCCGAGAATAAAAGCATCGAGCGTGTATCGGGTACTTTCGATAGTATTTCGTCAATACTTTCAGTAAAGCCCATATTCAACATCTCGTCTGCCTCATCTAAAACTACATATTTAATATTGTCTAGGTTTACAGTTCTTCTGTTGATAAGGTCTATCAAACGCCCAGGGGTAGCTACAATAATTTGCACTCCTCTTCTCAATGCTTTGATTTGACTATCAATGCTTGATCCTCCGTATACAGGAAGAACACGCAAGTTGCTGATGTATTTTGAGTAATCAGCTAAGTCTCCTGCTATTTGCAAACATAGTTCACGTGTGGGAGCTAATATAAGTGCTTGCGGCACATTGTTTTCAACATTTACTTTTTGTAACAAGGGCAGACCGAAAGCCGCTGTTTTTCCCGTTCCCGTCTGTGCCAATGCAATTACATCCCTCGTCTCGCTCAATAAATAAGGGATCACTTCCTGTTGTACAGGCATTGGGTTTTCGTAACCCATCTCTTCTATCGCTCTACGTATATCTAGAGCAACACCTAATTCTTCAAATGTCTTCATTAACAAATTTTACATGATTTGAGGAAGCAACTATTCTTTTTGCCACCATCTTACGACTAAGAAAAAGAGGAATAATCAATTCCAACATAAACTAATTTTCAAGACGGAAAGTCCCCAACTCTTTAAAGTTGCCAAATTCCCGCACTGTTTATTTATGTTCTTAACTGAATATAAGACTCTTAGCCACCTTATCTTTGTGATAGATAATTCTGATTATTTAAGATTCCCTGTTGTAGAAATAAATTTAAGAATCTTTATTCTCTTAAAAACCGATGCAAAGGTAGTAAAAAAAAACGGTTTATTCTAAGCTTGACCACTAATACTTTAAATCGCAGGCTCGAAAAACGTGTTAAAGAATGGGAAATAGAACTTGGGCAAGCTTTTAATAAAGCAGAATTCTTCTCAGTTTGTTTTTCTTTTCGGGAGTTAGTTTTAATTCTTTCTCCATATATTCATCTATCGACCCACTCTTGTTACGCATACAGCTCTTTGCATAATTGAGGTACGATATATCGGTTTGGCAAATGATTGTTGCCGCTTCTTGCATTTGTTCAGGCAAGTATTTAGCTTCGCCTATCACCGCAAACTCGTTAATATGTGCGTTTGATAGCAGATAATCGTCCTCGTTCGTATTATGAGATACCCCCAATGCTCTTTCGAGTAGAAAGTTGGCAATGCCAACTCGGTCTTTACCTAAATAGCTATGAAAGACCACCGGATAATTATCTTCGTCGCATAGGATATCAAAAAAACGAGCAAATTCGTCAGTATAACTTTCAACTAAAGCTCTATATATATCTTGAGTGAAAAGAATGGCATCGCCTCTCAAAAAAGTTCCGTTTATTATCTGTTCACGTATATATGATCTATTTCCAGTGGATATGGGCAAGTGAATGTTTTTATCAGCATTGTAGCCGTTAGGGTACAATGTTACTTCTTCCGTATCTCGGAAATCTACAATTGTTTTTATCCCAAGCTGATTTAATATCTTAATATCTTTAGCACTGGGTTCTGACAGCTCACCTGAGCGATATACTTTACCCCATTTTACCTGTTCTCCATTTTGTGTATAATAACCACCTATGTCGCGAAAATTCTGGATGTTATCGAATTTGAAAGAACGATTTGTAATCACTCCTGAAAACGTTTTGTTTACTTTTAATCGAAAAAATCGACGTCGAATTGAATCTTGAGCAGGGATGGTTGAGCGATAATCATTTACTTTAGCTACAAGAATGGGTGAGTTCGGAAATTTATTGTCTTCATCTGACATGTAGATACTTATTTCCTCATTCTTGTTCAGAGGAGATACTTCCCATCTCAACACATAATTTCCTGCTTTATCGCTCTCACAAGAAAAAGAAAAGGAGGGTTTATCTGAGCATCCTGATGCTATAAATAAAGACCCATATAAAAGAAATGCTGTAAAGTTTTTGAGTACCACGTTTGCTCACCAATTGATTTCGATACCAATTTATCTAAAAAATAAGAAGGATGGAAATTATTAGACTTCCATCCTTCTTATTTTAGGATTAATTAAAAGAACTGAGCCCTTTTGTATAAAACCTTATGGTTTTTTAGTTGTCTCTTCAGCTTTAATTGTTTTTAGAATATTCTCGGGAATACCAATTTTGTATCCCTCTGACGAGAATAGTATTCCTCCATTGTCTGATAAGTACATAATCAGTGGAAAATTATTAGAGAAATCTATTTGCAAAGCTCCAGCAGTTGCTTTTAGCAAAGTACGCTCTTTGTCGTTGCCCCAAAGCGATTGTTGTGGTAAGTTTTTGAATACCGAAGCATCAAACGCATTGGTTTGTTTATCGTCAGGTATCATAAACAATACACCTCCACCCCATTCGTTCAATTCAGCTTGTTGATTCGGAATATCTTGTAAGATATGCTTCGTAGGCTCTTTGTCAGGATCGGCAAAACAAAGTATCACCCCTTTCCCCTTAGATATGTCTTTCAAGCTTTTTTCGCTACCATCTGCCAATGTTATACGGCTATTCATATCCACAATACCTTGCACCTGTATGCGTCCTTCGGTTTTGGGAAGTGTTATATCTAACAATTTGTTTTCGCCTTCCTTTAACGTAAAGTAGCGTGTGTCTATCGTTACCGAACCATCATTGGCTCTGCTAGCTGTCATCAATCGATAATAGCCTGCATCTACACTCACTTTTCCAGGTAGACTTTTGAGGTCCTCGTTGTTACGCAATTTCAAGGTAATAAAGTTTCCATCTACATACTTAGCTAGGGTATAATGGGTGGAGTAGGCTGGTTTTACAATATTATTAGGCGAGCTACTAAAACTAACCGAGGCTTGTGGATATTGTATATTGGACTCGTTATTCAGATTTACGTCTACCCACTGCCCATTGGTATAATACTGCGGGCGAGAGGTTGCTGGTTCTAATCGAGCTGCAACGCCTTCGGATCGGCATATGGCTACAAAAAGAATGTTGCGAGAACTTGCATCTGCTATACCCAATTCATCAGCACCTTGTGGGGTAATGGGACATCTATAATAGTTTTCCTGATCGTCTAATTGTATTTTCGATTTTATATACGAAACAATGGCGTTTGCCTTTGTTGCCTCGTTGTTTTGATTGCCTAATTTGACTTTATTCTGCAAATAACCTCTCCATGGTTTTATTAGTTCTAAGGCTATTCGGGGCGAATAGATATATTCCGAAATCATCTCTTCGCTCAACTTACTGTTTGCAACAGATTGCTCAGATTTGTCGAGGTGTTGCCTTAGATAATTGCAAGGGGTGTCTCTCAAGTCCTTTTCTAACAATGATTTTAAGAAAGGAAACAGGCGAGGATTATGCTTTTTGTGTGTGATAAAACAAGCAACATCTTGCCAATTGCCTTGTGCCATTTCTAAATATTTCCAAACGTCGTCTCCGTTCAACTTGCAATCTTTGGCTAACAGTCTGGCATCGGCTTCGCTGATAAAGGTTTTCATATATCCATTTCGAATGGAATCTTCGTATGCTAAACGTATTGCGTTGGCTGCAACCTTTTCTGGAGCTAGCTCTCTTACTTTTTGTTCAGCAGGAGGGCTAATAACAATTGTTTCGCTAGCGTTTGCTCCAGCTACCTTGTCTAACGTAATTGTAATTTCGCCCGCGTTTGCTTCCGATTTTGCATAGCCGTAGCTGTTGCCATCGGTGGTCCAAACAAATAGATCTCCTTTGCCTGTGATCACAGAGGCTTTTCCGTCTGTGGCTGTTTTAGTACTCGTTATCGGATAAAATTCAGCATAATTATAAACATTGAAATGAACGGTTGCTTCTGGTACAGGCTGCCCTTGCTTATTGACTACTTTTACAATCGCATTGCGTGTGTCTGCATAGTTTGACAGCAAGTTGATGGTTGAATATAGATTGGTTTGTACATTTTTTTCTTCTTTTCCGTTGTATGCACCAAACACATTGGTATGTACCATCATGGCTCTTTTGGCGGGTCCAGTAAACCAGCCCACATTAAGTTCGGGTTCGGGTTCGCATGCACCAACATATTGCCATTTGCCATCTATCCATACTTCGACCCAAGCATGATTGTCATCGGTATGTGCCCAACGTGGTGTATAACACTGGCGTGCAGGTATCCCCACGGCACGCATGGCTGTAGTAGTAAAGGTCGACTCTTCGCCACATCTGCCCCACGACGTTTTTAGTAAAGCCAGTGGTGCAGAGGTTCTGCTATCCGTAGCTCGGTAGTTCACTTTTTCATGGCACCAATGGTTTACCTCTAAGGCGGCTTGCTCCATGCTCATGCCTTTTACTCGATCTTTTAATTCGTCAAAAAAAACATCTCGTGCATTATCCAAGTTTTCGTTATTTATGCGGTGTACCAGCACAAAGTGTCTGAAAATATCATCTGGAATTGTTTTCCCCCAATCAAAATAATCACGTGCTTTAAAAGCTGTTCTGACTTGTTTCAAAAAGAAATCGCCATCATAATCGGCTAAGTCTGACAGGGGCATGTAAGCATACAAAAACTCAAGTGCTTCACGCTCTTGGGTCGTAATTTTTTTATCAAAAACGGAGAATAGAGCATTTGATCGCTTGGCTGCTTGCTGCTTTCTCACCAAAAATTGTTGATGTACTTGTGTTCGATAGGCTTCATCTTTCAGAAAATGAGCATCGGTTTGCCCTTGCCCTGTTGTGGGTATTACTAACAGGCAAGCCGATGCGTATAGGTATAAAAAAGTCTTTTTCATATATTTCGAATTTAAGGGGGGTAACAATTTATTTACTACCTAGATTACTTCTCGATACTCAAAAGTTCGATTTCAAAAATCAGGTTCGAATATGAGGGTATCGAGCCTGTATCCCGTTCTCCATATGCTAAGTTGTAGGGGATGTATAATATCCATTTCGATCCCACAGGCATTAGTTGAAGTGCTTCGGACCACCCTGCAATTACTTGATTGGCTGCTAATACCACAGGCTCGCCTCTTTGGTACGAGCTGTCAAATTCTGTACCGTCCAGTAATGTACCTTTATAATGCACTTTGACACGTTCCGTTGCCGCTGGTATCTCGCCCGTCCCTTTGGTCAGCACCTTGTATTGCAAACCACTGGGTAGTACTATAACACCTTCTTTGATTTTATTTTCTGCCATAAACTTTTCACCTACAGCTATTTTTGGGGCATTCTCTTGTTGCTTCAACAGTTCGACTTTTAGCTGAGCTTCGTCCATTTTTCGAGCCATTAGAGCGTCCGAATTGTCCATCAGCAAGGTATTGCCGAGTAGCACATCCTCGATACCTTTTGATACCAGTGTTGTGTTTATATCATTCAAATTGTTTTGTTTAGCTAAATTTTCGACCATTTGTTTCAATTGATCTCCGATGCTCAAACCTGTGATACGTGCTTTCTCGTCAGCACCAGCGGCTAAACCTTCTTTTAGGGCCTTGATAAAGATGGGCATATTTTTAGCATTGGTTGCTTCGTCTCCCAATACTCCTATTTGACTAAGATAACTCTTCAAACCTTGATTGGTCATACTCACTCCGTAGGCATAAGCTAACGAGTCTGTGTCTGTTTTGATTGATATTGCTTTAGGTCCTTCGTTTGTCTTAACTGGGTGTTTTGTGCTTTTTTGTGCATATACCGAAAAAATGCTAGTACTTGCCAATATACTAACTGCAAGAAGAATCTTTTTCATGTTAAAATTATTTCTTTATTGTGATTGATTAAAATTAGGTACTAAAAGTATAAAATTTTTACTAATTAAGGCTATTAAGGGATAAGTCTGTTGTTAAAATACATCAATTACACATCTATTTTATATCTTGTGGTCTTAAAAAGCAAAAAGACTATCCTGTAACGAATAGCCTTTTTGTATAGTTGCAAAGTATTTTTAGTTATCATCTTTAGAATAAACAAATCCTCCTGCATTTGATGCCCAATAAGGTCTATCTTTATTGCTCTCGGTATGGTAACGCAACCAGATACGTACAACAGGGTCTTCGTCTAGATTAGAAGGTCTTAGCCAATTGCGCAACAAACGAAAATCGACAACAATATTGTTTTCTTTCGTTACTGCTTGAGCCCCTGAATTTGGTGTGCCTGTGATGTCAAGACGTACATCTACAATAGCTGTGTTCTGGGGAAGGTTGGCTCCATTTTGATCTTTTTGTTTGCTGTCATCGTAATAGAACTGTACGTTACTGGTTTGCCCCTCTTTTACAGATACTGAGTATCTAAAAAGCCACTTGTCGCTAAATGTAGAGTTGCCAGAATAAAACCGAGTGGTGAAGGCTTTGAATCGATCTGGATTTCCCGTAACGGTAGTATCTACAGTAGATCTGCTTATTTGTCTATGATTGCCTAGTGGAAATTCCTCTATTGGCGACACATACTCGGCATTTAGAATACCTGATTGTAGGTTACTTACTTTGTAGCTTGCTAGCATAGCGTCTCCCGCATTGTATTTTGAGATGCCATTCCACGTTAACGGAACTCCACTCTGAGGTATAAGGTATTTTACGCCATCCTCGCTAATTTTTATTACTCCAAATTCAGATGTACCCTCGTAAGACGATTTGGTGTCGCCCAAGCAAGATGTCAATGTTGTGCCTAGGAGCGTAATTGCCAGCACATATAAAAATACTTGTTTCATGATCGTATGTTTATTTTGTTAAAATCCTAATTTTAATCCTAAGTTAATATTTAGCATCCATTTTCGGTCGGAGTAAATTGTTTCGTATTCGTTTTGGGTCTCAAAATAATGAACTCCTCCTATATTACTGTAAATCGACAATTTGTTGTATATAGGATAACTAGCTCCTAAAGAGAGGTTAGTCGATAGCTGGGGCTTTTTTTGAGATATTTTTTTAGTATAATATTCACCAATCTCAATCGACTCTCCCAAGTTTTCATTTGTTCTTATTGTTCCATATATATCCTTTTGTATAGCTCCTCCTGCCGAAGCGTAAAACTGTATGTTATGCCACATGCCAAGATGGTAATTGATAGCCAAAGGTATACCTAAATAATGAAGTTGCTGACTATCTTTAAGGTATTTTTCGGTGTTTTCGGTCGATTTTATTTTTGATGAAAGATAAGTGTAGGTAATACCACTCTCAACAGATACTTTGGTGCTTATTTTCTTGCTAACCGCAAATCCAAATGTAATAGGTTGATTGTGATCTAATCGCATTTTCTGATTTTTGAAGATAGGCGTATTGTAGTTTTCTTCATCTACAATTGTTGTTGATAAGCGTAGTTGATTCTGCATCTCTACGGCTTTCGAAAATCCACCACCTCCACCAAATCCGATTTCGAGACCTTTGTTTTCGGGTTGTTCCTTGCCAACCAACACATTGTCTGCAAAGAGGGTATTGAATCTTTCGCCCTCTTTTTCAAAAGAAGCTATTTTATCTGCTAAGTCTTTCTCGAATGCTTCATCAGAGCGAATTATATCTATAACTTGTTCTTTTTTTTCTTCGGCAGCATGGCTTGCCTCAGCTAAGGTCGAAATAGTTTCTTCGCCTTTGTATAGTGCTTGTAGAGTTTCTTTTTGCGATTTGTGTTCAGCATATGCAACAGTCAATCGTGATGGCGTATTGCTTTTTTCAGATTGCTGTTGAGCAATTAATTCCTTTTGCGTAGTTTGTAGTTTGTATGTCTGGTCTACGTTATTGTTGCTTGTTGATGACGATGAGCTGTGTTCCGCTACCGTAATCGAATCGCTATTTGTCGTATCTGGATTATAAAAAAACAGTACACCCACAAGCATTGCTGCCACACTGGCTACTGACCACAAAATGCGTTGCATGCGTTTTTTTTGATGCTGAGGTGTTTGGTGCATATCCAGATCGGAGTTGATCTTTTCCCAAATAGATGCAGGTAGTTCTGGTTCGAAACCATTTAGTCTCGATGCGAACATATTTCTAATAGGGTCCTTTTTATCCGATTTCATTGCCTTTTTAAATACTCTTTAATTTTTTCTTGTAATAATGATCTTGCTCTAATATATTGTGAGCGAGAAGTGCCTTCGGCAATCCCAAGGGTTTCGCTTATCTCTTTGTGCGAATACTCTTCTATAACGTATAGGTTGAATACCGATCGGTATCCAGGGGGTAGGTCTTGTACCATTTTCAAAAGTTCTGTTTCAGTAAGTTGTTCTAAGTCTTCACCTGTTTCATCAGCAATGCTGTCGGCAATATTTTCAATATCTTCTGTAATCAGTTTCTTAGCTTTATCTTTACGGATATTTTCTAGTGCTAAATTAATGAAAATTCGTTTCATCCAGCCCTCGAATGAACCTTTTCCTTGGTATGAATTTATATTTGCAAATACTTTTATAAATCCATCTTGCAACAAATCTTTTGCCCCATCAGTATCAGAAGAATATCTAAGACAGATACCATACATCACACGACCATATTTCTCATAAACTGCTTGTTGCGATTTACGATCATGGTGTTTGCATCCATCTATAAGCTGGCATTCTTCCATTTAAGATTTAACGTTCATGTATTAGATGTAAGAGACATTAAAATGTTGCATACTCAATTCTATTTTAACACTATTGCTAGACACTCGTTCTACTTATGAAAATTCGTCAGGCAAATTTACAAAATAAAGCTGATTCGACGCACGAGTTATTGCTGTATAAAGCCATCGATAAAAGTTTATGCCTAAATGCTCTTCGGTTATATATCCAAC
>JBDLTH010000118.1:0-13144 GCA_039799165.1 Bacteroidota bacterium | reverse complement strand
GTTGTATCGGTCGATGGGTCGATTGGTCGACCGCCCAAAGTCGTCAGTCATCCAGCGGTAATTGCGATACTCACGCAAGATGTTGGTACTACTTTGGGTGATGTGTTTAACATATCGATTGAGGAGCGACAAGCCGAGGTCGATGCTGTCTCTCCCCTTGTCGGCAGGCTCTACCAACCATCCGCTAGCCCGTATCTCACGGATGCTTTTAGGCTCGGCACTATCTGCCACAATAGGTATATGCTTGCTGATGCCCTGTTGTTCTAAGAACGAGGCTATCATGGGGTTATCGTATCCCGTGGCACAAAGCAGTTCGTGCATCCACAACTCGCCCTCATGCAGGCGAATATCGACAATAGCGGTGGGATCGTTGGTAAATCCAAAATCGATGCCCAACCACCGCTTGCTATATTGGGCAGGCAGGCACTGCACAATGTCCCAGTTTTGCACCACTAGCCCTTGGCGTGAACCCGTTTCGCCCAAGCCATACGTACCCCACCATGCTGTATCGTGCTTGTTCGATTCTATTTCCTGCACCTGAGCAGGAGTCAAGTAGGCATTGTCGAGATAGGTAGAGGCTATCAATACAGCCTCGGCACGAGGTAGTACATGCTCATCGACCCAAAACTCGTGGCAGGGGTTGAAGTCTAAAAAAATAGCCCCTCGGGTGCGGATGGCTAGCTGGCGGTAAGTTTCGTGCGATATGTTAATGCACTCGTTAACAAATAAGATATCTCGGGCTGGTCCGTGTACTTTGGCTGGCTGATCGGCAGAGAAAAACTCGATGATCGAATGATTCAGTTTATACACCTTGTCGGTAGCATTCCACGCCTTGTCGTTCCACATGCCCTCGGTTTGTAGCAGGTGCTTAAAATCTCGGATACAGCCTTTTTTGAGGTGAGGCATGGTCTCAGACACGATAGAGATAACCAGAGGTTTGACCGACTGATGGGCGATGAGTGTGAGCAATTGTAAGATGCTGAACGTTTTGGACGACCGTGTGCCGCCTTTGTTTACAATGACACGCTTGTCGTTGTTGTAGGCAGTTATGTTTTGAGTGAATACGCTTGTTACCTTCATGCTGTTATGACTAGTATATGATACAGCTAAAAGATAAAAGTTAGGTTTAGAAATGAATATATATCCTCCTTATATTTATTAACATATGAAAAAAATCGACACTGTTTGACCGCTTGCTTTTTTTACTATATTTGTAGCATACAATATAACCGAAAACATCAAACACAGATAACTATGTATGCACATCGCAGTTTTTTAGTATTAGGAGGCGGAGCAGCCGACATAATAAGCCTTGTAAAAGGTGGATACGAAATAGCCAATTGCGAGTTTTCGTTTGAGCAAGGCATCGACGACACAGGCAAAGCCACCACCCGAGTGCATGGAGGCAACATATCGCTCACCCTGCCCATGATACCCCCCAACGATATAATAGCATGGGCAATAGACTCACGCAAGTACCAAGACGGGGCAATTATAACCCTCGATGACCAAAACATGCCCGTAGCACGCATACTATTCGAAAACGCAGCCTGTATTAACTTCGGTATAGACTTCCGACAAAAAGGAGACTCTTATACCATTACCAACCTCGTCATACAAGCCGAGGTAATAACCGTAGGCAATGGAATCGAATTTTTGAGCGAATGGAGCTTTTAACTCATACCTAAACAACCCTAACAAAAACAAAACACAATGGCACTATTCAATCTACCATTTGTACACGTAAACGTATACCTAGAGCTAGACGGACAACGATACGAAGCCGAACATTTTTCGATGGGATTTGCCCAAGACATCGACTACAAAGGACAACCCCAACACGAAGTAAAAGGAGGGCAACTATCCCTCACCTTTACTCAAGCCATGCACGATACCGTATACATATGGGCTAAAAAAGCCACCCTACGCAAAAGTGGCAAAATAATATTCTGGTCAGAAATGGCAGGAACAATACTCCAAATAGACTTCGAAAACGCCAACTGCATACACCTGACCCACAAGATAAATGCACTAACCGGTACCGAGACCACCCTAGCCATAGCCCCCGAAGCTGTTACACTGAACGGAATGAAGCACACCAACAAATGGAGGAATAAGTAATGCCCCTGATACGAAGAATAACCAAAGAGCAGTTTTACAAAGAAGTAAGCCAAAAAGCCTATGCCGATGCCATTGTATCAGGATTGGGCTATGTGATGTGGACCACCAAAGAACGCCTTATTATACGCCAAACAGGCAACCCCAACCACAAGCCCACCAGCACCGTGCTTACCATACAAGACATAGCCAAAATGGCAACTGGCAACCCCAACCAGTACAACCAAACAGCACCCTTTGCCAACGACGGACACGCCTACTACCACAAAGAAATGCTGGCCGTGGTGATGCCATACAACGAAGAAGACCCGTTTGAAAAGCTCAAAAAACAGTCCGAACAAGACCTCATCGAACTATGCAGAGACACCTGCAAACTGCCCGATGGAAGACCCAACAACGAGCTGTTTAACAAACTAAAACGAGGCATACTCTACGACGAGCTGTCTATGCTAGACGAAATGCCCACACAGGTACGCTACTCGAAACAGATAACCAACTATTTTGACTATCACAAGGGCTTTGAGAGCAAGCGATGGGCACAACGCCAAGCCACCATCTCTGCCACCAAAGACACTAGCATGCAAGACAGCATAGACGAAATGATGCGCCAAGCCCAGCACGATGGCATGTTTTACACAATACTACCCACCATCAACTTTTCGGCAGGTGTAGGCTTTACCCTAGCAGGCAGATACACCCTAGCAGGGCAAGGCAAGTACATAACATCTAAAGGATTGGTGCGAAACATCAACTTTGCACGCAAAACACTAACCAAGCACGCACAACCCTATGCACAAGCAGGCAAATTTATTAAATGGGGGGGCATAGCAACTTTTGGAGCTAGTGCAATATTAGACTATTATGCTTATGTGAATGGAGGACTGAGTGGAGAAAATTTTGCTGTAAACACAGGGGTCTCAACATGGGCATTTGGCATGGGACTTTATGGCATGGGGATGGCTAGCTTACCTGGATCAATCTTTTATTTTTCCATCAGCAGCCTCTACCCAGGTGGCGTAGAAGGCTATGGAGCAGATTTCGAAAAATATTGTGTACCCCACCCAGCAGGACGGCTGAGGTGGTAAATCTTTTTAAAAAAAATAGTTATGGTAATTTTTAGATATATATTTTACACGCTGTACAGGCAAAATCCGAACAAGCAGACTAGAGACCCAATGTACGCAATAGCTTTGATCTCTATGCCTATGATATTTAATGTGTGGACAGTAATTAATACAGTATTGTTATTGACAGATACCAGATTACCTAAAGACTCTTTACTTGTAAAAATAATGCTTGTGATTGTATATTTATTAATGCTTTTTTGTCTATATCAATATTTTGGAACAAAGAAAAGAATAAAAAAAATATTTGATGAATTTGAAAATATTAGTAAAAACAAAAAAATAGTATTGGGTATATTGTCATTTATTATAGGCATAGCCTATGCCGTAGGGTCTATAATGGTGTCATTACATTCTGCAGACCTAATCAGATGTAGAGATTTAGGTATATGCTGATAATTTTTAGATACATATTTTATTCACTATCTAAGCTAGGTACTTACTGGGGGCGAAATGATTATTCAGAATGGATCTTTTTCATGTCCATACCCCTAATATTTAATGCATTTACTGTAGCAGATATTATTTCAATAGCTACAGACACCTCTTTGCCCGAGAACTCTTTACTTGTAAAAATAATACTTGCAATTCTATATTTTTCAATGCTTTTTTGTCTATATCAATATTTTGGAACTAAGAAAAGAATAAAAGTAATATTTGATGAATTTGAACATATTAGTAAAAACAAAAAAATAGTATTGGGTATATTGTCATTTATTATAGGCATTGCCTATGCCGTAGGGTCTATAATGGTGTCATTGCATTTTACGGATATAATTAAATGTAGAGATTTAGGTATATGCTCATGATTTTTAGATACATATTTTATACGCTGTACAGGCAAAATCCGAACAAGCAGACTAGAGACCCAATGGCTGCAATATGCTTTATGTCTGTACCTATGATATTTAATGCATTTACTATTGCAGATATTATTTCAATAGCTACAGACACCTCTTTGCCCGAGAACTCTTTACTTGTAAAAATAATAATTGTAATTTTGGCTTTATTGATCCTTTTTTGTTCTTATCAATATTTTGGAACTAAGAAAAGAATAAAAGTAATATTTGATGAATTTGAGCATATTAGTAAAAACAAAAAAATAACATTGGGTATATTGTCATTTATTATAGGCATAGCCTATGCAGTAGGGTCTATAATGGTGTCATTGCATTTTACGGATATAATTAAATGTAGAGATTTAGGTATATGCTCATGATTTTTAGATACATATTTTATACGCTGTACAGGAAAAATCCGAACAAGCAGACTAGAGACCCAATAGCTGCAATATTCTTTATGTCTGTACCTTTGATATTTAATGTGTGGACAGTAATTAATACTGTATTGTTATTGACAGATACCACTTTACCTGACTCTATATTTGTAAAAATAACCCTTGCAATTGTATATTTTTCAATGATTTTTTGTCTATATCAATATTTTGGAACTAAGAAAAGAATAAAAGTAATATTTGATGAATTTGAACATATTAGTAAAAACAAAAAAATAACATTGGGTATATTATCATTTATAATAGGCATAACCTATTTTGTAGGCTTCTTTACCCTTGCTCTTTATACTGGTGGTTTAATTAGATGTAGAGATTTAGGTATATGCTGATAATTTTTAGATACATATTTTATTCACTATTCAAAATAGGATTAAAAAACGGAAATTAAATCGAGAGTTTTTTTCTCAATACAAAAACAACCCCAAATCAGAATCCTGATTTGGGGTTGAAAAAAATCATGTTAGAATTTAAACATAATTTAAAGTAATAATAGAGGGTGTTTGTTATTAAAATCTACAGATGAAAAATACTCACGTATTCTTTATTAAGGGGGGTTCTATATATTTGAATAACCTGCTACAAAACTAGTTATTTTTTTTATTAAATATGTCAATTTCTTATCTTTCCTCTCTTTGTTTTCGTTTTTCGTCTAGGTTACATATGTCTGTTTCGATTAGTGAAAAATAATACTTCGCTTATTTTCAGCGCAATATGTTAACAAGTGAGGGCAAGTGTATACACTTGCCCTCACTTATAGAGTATATCAATATCACATTTATTTTTTTCGACGATCTCGTTTTCCTGTTATTTTTTGAGCCTGTTCGTTGCCATTGTCCGCAGCTTTCTGATACCAGTACATCGCTTGCACCTCATCTTCGGTTACACCTCGCCCCGATAGGTAGCAGTTGCCTAGCTCAAATTGAGCCGAATTATGATCTTGTTCGGCTATGGCAAGTAGCATTTTAGCCCCTTGCTCTTGTTCTTGAGCTACACCTTCGCCGTTTATCAGCATCATCGCCGTTTCGTACTGTGCGTTGTAGTTGCCGTTTTGTGCGGCATCCGATAGCCATCGGTACGCCTCTACAAGGTTTACGGTTGTGCCCCGTCCGTGCTTGTATGCCAGTCCCAGTCGGTATTTAGCACCATGCCAGTTGTCGTTGGCGGCTAGCGTGTAGTACTTGAGGGCTTCGGTTTCGCTTTCCTCTACGCCTATTCCGTAGTCGTAGCACACGCCTATTCCTTCCGATACTACGCCTTGCTCTTCAGCATATTGGTAGTAGGGGAATGCTTTAGAATAGTCGGGCTCGTTCTCTTCAGTGGCATTATATAAATATATATCGCCCAAGGCAGTGGCAGCGTAAGGGTGTCCACCCTCCTCATAGGCTTTGGTATACCAGTGTATTGCTTTGGGGATGTCAGTATCTATAAGTCCGTAATAGTAATACGACCCAAGTTTGTATTGGGCATAGGTGTATCCCATTTCGGCAGCTCGGGTCATGTATTCGGAGGCTTTGACAGCGTCAAATTCTGTGCCAGCATATTCCAGTTCGTATGCCAATGCTATTTCTACCAGAGCGGGTGCGTTGTCCATTTCGGCTGCTTGGCCGAATAGGCGCATGGCTTCGGTGGGGTTTTCGGGAATGCCTACGGCGTACTTGTAATAGCGTCCGAGGTTGTATATGGCATAGGGTATGCCTGCGTTGGCGGCTAGGGTGTATTGGTTGAATGCTTCGCTTAGGTTCTCTTCGCCTACGAGTGCGTCTTCGTAATAGGCGGCTAGTTTTGAGTTGGCATAAGGGTAGTCATTATCGGCAGCTTCATGGTACAGGTCAAAGGCTTGCTGGTAGTCTTTTTCTACGCCTATACCTAGTTCGTAACACATGCCTAGCTCAACACGGGCATAGTTTGACCCTCTGTTGCGGGCTTGGCTGAGGTATTCTACGGCTTTTAGACCTGCCTCGGCAGTGTCTCCTGCTACACCTACACGGTAGTAGTTGCCTGCCAGCTCTATGCTGTATAGGTGGTTGCGTTCGGCACCTACTTCAAACAGTTGCAGGGCTTTGACGTAATCTGATTCTCCGCCCCACTCGGCATTTTGATAGCCTAATGCAAGGCGATAGGGTGCATACTCGTTGCCCATGTCGTTGGCTTTTTCGAGTAGTGTTTTTGCTAGTTCCATATCCTTGGGCAGGGTTTCGGTTTCCAGCATCAGGTATGCTTTTTCGCTGATTGCCCTGTGGCTACCGTCTGTTATGCTTTGTTCGAGGTATTGTAAGCCTTTGGGTATATCTTTGTAGGCATCGTTGTATAGGTAGATGCAGGCTAGTTCGAACGACGACTCGCCAAAGCAGTACTGGGCTGCTTTTTGATGCCAATGGATGGCTTTGTCTAGCGATTTGTTTTCGTCGTTGGTGTATGCGTAGTATTGCCCCAACAGGTTGGCTGCGTATATTACGTAGTGCTGGTATGCTTCTTCTAATAGTTTTATGGCTTGGTTTTTATCGGCATTGGGTATACGTTCGTTTAGCTGATTCATCCCCAGCAGGTATTTGCAATAGTGTACGTCTTGTTGTACGCCTTGTTGCATGGCTTCGGTGGCTTTTTGCAGCTTCATATCTTCGCGCAATTGGCTCATATTATCGTCTACCGTTTGGTCTAAATTGGTGTTTTGACGCAAATAGTAGTCTGCCAGCAGGTGGTAGGGCTTGCGGTAGGCGGGTTGTGTTTTGTCAATATAGTTTGTTATTTTTTCGAGCAATTCGGGGTTGTTTACATCATCATAAAAGTCCATGTATAATAGCAGTAGCTCTGCCGACTCGTAACCTAGGTCTAGTGCTTTTTTGACTTGTTTTCTACCTTCTTCTTTGTTAGCTTCGCCGTATTCGGCTATCCCCACATAGATGTTGTATCCATAATCTCCTATCGATGCGGGGTCGTTTGCCTCTACGCCTTGGCGTATGTATTTGGCTTTGAGGGCAAGGTCTTGGTATCCACGTCGTGCCGATCCGTATAGGTCGGCTTGCTCGCAATAGCCACGGGTTATGCCTGCGTTGATAAATAGTTGGTTGATGGTGCGATTGGTGTCGAACCAAAACGTGTAGTCTACCTCGTTATAGTCCATGGATACATATTTGTTCCAGTTGTTAGAATATATTTGTCGATATAACTCTACAATGGTATCGTCTACAGTGTTGGTGTTGAGTGATACTTGACAGATGGCTAGGGCTTCGATCCACTTGTTTTTGTCCTCGTAATTGTTTTTGAGGGTGTATACGGTTGCCGCTTGGTCTAAGGCATCGGGGCTGTCGCTGTATTTTTGTAGCAGGGTGTTGTAGTGTGCTTCTAATGCACCTGCGTGTGGGTTGACGGTGGGTTGTTGGTTACTTGCCGATGGTTGTACTGGTGAGGCTTGGGCTGTTTCTTCCTTCTTCTTTTTTCGTCTAAAAAAACTGAACATATTTTTTCTTTTTATTTGTTTCTATTCTTGTGATATTTGAATGCTTACCATTCGATAGTTTTTAGACCTTGCTCACGGAGGTACTCATTGGCTTGGCTAAAGTGCTGGTTGCCTAAAAACCCTCGGTGCGCCGACAGGGGCGATGGGTGTGGCGACTGCAATATGAGGTGCTTGGTAGGGTCTATGTAGGTAGCCTTTTTTTGAGCATAAGTTCCCCATAGCATAAATACGATGTGGCTGCGGTTGGCGGCAAGGGTGCTGATGGCTGCATCTGTAAATGTTTCCCAACCTTTGCCTTGGTGCGATGCGGCTTGGTGTGCTTGCACGGTGAGGGTAGCATTGAGCAGCAGTACGCCTTGGTCTGCCCAGCGTGTGAGGTCGCCCGATGTGGGTATGGGTGTGCCGTACTCGGCATGTATTTGCTTGTATATGTTTAGGAGCGATGGGGGTATTTGTATACCAGGGTTGACGGAAAAGGCGAGTCCGTTGGCTTGCCCTACATTGTGGTAGGGGTCTTGCCCAAGTATTACTACTTTGACTTGATGGAAGGGTGTGTGCTGAAAGGCGTTGAATATTTCTTTGGCAGGTGGGTATACCGCCTGGGTGCGATACTGTTCTTTGACAAAGCTGGTTAGCTTTTCGAAGTATTGCTTTTCAAACTCCTGATTCAACTGCTGTTTCCACGTGTTTTCTATCTTCACGTCCATGACCTGTCCTTTTTTTTCGTTTTACTGATGCTTGTAGCAAAGATAGAAATATTCTGCTAATATTTCAGTTATTTTTTTTTGTCATACAATGAGCCTATTTTCATTAAAACGTTTATATTAGCAGCCTGAAAAAATGAATAAAATAAAAAACTATCTATACTCTTGTTATTAGCTCTGCTATGTGTTAATTCTGAACAATTATCGCTGGCACCTCAACGTAAAGACAAGGATCAAAAGTCTGCACAAGACGAGCATTTTAGACGATCGGGGTCCTACCAAAGCCTCGGTGGTGGCTATGCAAAAGATAGCTGGACGGTGTTTTACAGAGGGCAAGAAACAAAAGATTATTGATTGCTTGTCGTAAATCGCACATGTGTTTATGTATTGTAGCTTAGGCGAAATCGAATAGCCCTAGTCTTGCAATAAATGCTGTATGTGGGCAACAAATGGTTACTTCTAAAAACGTATCTTTGCTGTCTACAATGATTGTATATATAAACTTATAATTTTCCGTATGAATTTTAGACTTATCTACCTCCTTTTGTTGCTAGTAGGCACAAGCAACATCTATGCACAAAAAAAACGTGTGGCAAGTAAAATAAATGTCGAAGAAGCCAATGCCAGCAATATTATACGTTTTGGTAACAGCGTTATTACATTATCGAATGCGGCACAACAAACAACAAAAAATTATAAGTCAATGTTGGATATAGCTGAAGATAATTTAGAAAACGTGGCTCTAAACCGACAGGCTTATGCCATCAATTGCAAGGCATCATCATTACGGGCTTCGGATAGAACAGAATATGCTGCTGCGTTGAAAACGGCTCCTGCTTTTGAGCAAAAAACGGCTATAAGCAAGCTGGTAACGCAGGGCGAATCGGATATTGACAACATCGAAAAGTGGTGTCAAGCACTTAGTGTATATTTTCAGAGCAAACAGTACCACACTGACAGCAAGTATGTAGCTTACGAAAGTATTAAAGACAGCCTAATTGTATATTTAAAGCAAAATGGGCAAACATGGGCAGCAGCAGCTAGTCTGGCATCGGATGCTGGCAACAAGGCCGAATTGGTATTGTTGCAAAAAAGTAAAATAGCCAGTTTTGTGATGCCCATGAAAGAAGATCTATCGGCACTAGACAAGACCTTCTCGCTGTTGAGAAACCAAGATATAAGCACGCAAGAGTTGCGTAATCAATTACAAAAGCTGAGCCAATCGGTAACTAAAAACAAAGACATCAGCACCAAAGATGTAAGTAAACTAAGCGATTATTATTACCGAGAGGTGTATACCTCATATTACCAAGAGATGGAGGCAACCATCGGTTATCTGAACCGACTGGCTGACAAGCTCGATGATACAAGGTCTGACGAAGGTGATTTGAATGCTGCTTTTGGATATGCGTCATCAGGCTACAATGCAACAATAGAAAAATACAATACTTTTGTCAACCAGTAAAATCGAGTCGAAATGTGTTACGTTATTTTGTATCAAGTAGAAATGGATAGCAACATAAGCAGCCTATGAAAGTCTTGATTCTGTGTACAGGCAATAGCTGTCGTAGCCAGATGGCACACGGCTTTTTGCAATCATTCGATGCAGCACTTCATGTTTATTCGGCAGGCACCCAAGCCAGTGGCACACTTAACCCAAAGGCGGTAGAGGTGATGGCAACCGCTGGTATCGATATATCTGGGCATACCTCAGACAGTGTAGACAAATATCTGAATGACGAGTGGGATTATGTGATAACAGTTTGTGGTGGTGCAAACGAAAGTTGCCCCACCTTTGCAGGAAAGGTAAAAACACGCCTACACATTGGCTTTGACGACCCTTCGGATGCTGAGGGTACGACTGAGTATATTCAATCCCAATTTGTACGTGTGCGTGACGAAATAAGGGAAGCGTTTTACGAATTGTATGTATCAAAAATAAAAGGTAATGCGTAATTGTTTATCAAAGATTAGTTAGACAGAATATTGATTAACATTGTAGTGGATTTTGATCGTGCATAATGCAAATGCCAATCCGTAGTTAGAATACGGGTTGGCATTTACTATCTTTATTCATTCTATTTGTAGCACAAAAGCCTTCTCTATTTAGTAAGCTCATCAAAATGCTCTTGAGCCCAGCCAATAAGTATATGTATAGCGGGCATTAAGCTCTTGCCCGTATCGGTAATCGAATACTCAACACGAGGGGGTATTTCGGCATACGCCTCCCTCTTTATGAGCTGATACGCCTCTAAGTTTTTTAGCGTATTAGTCAGCATCTTTTGCGAAACATCCGGAATAGCATTTTTTATCTCGCCATAACGCAACGTTTGATCTGGATGCAATGTACACAGCACCAGTAACGACCACTTATCGCTGAATCGGCTAAGCACATTCCGAATGGGGCAAGCTGGGTATTGTAAATCTAATTCACTCATCGTTTTTTAATCATATTAGACCCTAAATATACAATACTCTCTAAAGGAAAGCAAGCCTGCAATACAATATTGCCAGCCAAAGGGTTAATATAAGTTAACAGTGTAGCGTTCAATAGATTGATAATCAGTAATACTAACCCCTAGGGTGTGTTATGTACCCATTTGGTCTAACTACTCCTTTGTGCGTACATTTGTCAAACATGTTAGTATCGATCAATGAATACGAAAAGGCACGTGTGTTAATATTTTAATTAGTGTAGATAATAATATATGCCCATTGGTAGCTTGACAGTATAGGCAGTTGTGCAGATTTGGAAATTAACATACGATCGTTTGATTGTCCGTAGGCTAACAAAGAATGCTTTGCTATAATTACAGCAATAGGTAACAATACAATATCAATAATAAGAAGATGAAAAAAATACTCATTATCGCCATTTTTGCACTGCTATCAGTATCAGTAAATGCACAGAAAAAGACAGTGCTAGTTGACATGTCGCACGATGTGGATACGGCATACACCCGAGTCAACGCCAATGTGTTTGAGCAATACGAAGACCTAGTTGGTACCAAGATAGGTGCAAACCTAATCATCAACCAAAACAAAGAGATCGATGCTGCCATACTGGCAAATGTAGATGTGTTAATTATTCTGTCGCCATTAGACCGAAAAAGGGTTACACCCAAAAATGATTTAACGTGTACAGAGCGACTGTCGATTATAAACTATATTAGCAATGGGGGTAAAGTGATCCTGTTTATGGATGAAGAAGACCGTGTAGACATGCAGGCATTTGGAGGTAATGACATCGTAAAACCCTTTGGCATGGCGTATGGTCTGGATCTGCCAATGATGCGTGATATAGGTGCAACGAGTCTGATTAACGACTTTATCAAACACAACTATGAGTTGCCATATAGCGGTAGCCGATCGCTAGCAGGAGGTACACCCATCAGTACGATGAATGGCGAGCAAGGGCATGTGCATGGTGCATACACAGTGCTTGAGAATGGCGGTACGCTAGTGGCTTTTGCCGAAACCATGGCAGGCATTTTTATGGGAGGGGTACGCATGACCATGCCCGATGGGGCAACGATTACTTGGCGAGGCAAGGATGATAAGGCTTTTATGCAAGACCTTATCGAGTGGTTGCTTAACTAACACCTCCATCGGAGGTTGTTTTTAGGATAGATATATTTTAAGCCTGTTGTGGTACTAGACGCAATAGGCTTATTTTTTGCGATTTATCAAAGCTTATAAAATAATCGATACACAGAATCAGAGATTGGTTTTGCTGTATGAAATTAATCAATATCTGGAATAAGTTCTTTGATTTCGGTAGCAACAAGTCTACTCTGCTTTATACCTATTAGCACTTGATAATAATCCGATGCACTCAGTTCGCCTTTGAAACTAACGTTACCTTCTCTATAATAAGCATGAAACTCGTCTGCTGTCATTTGATAGACGTTATTACAGTTTATATACGACCAATCTTTAGGCAAGCTATTAGATTCATCTTTTTTGATAGCAACTATAGTACACGGATCTAACCCTTGCAATTGGATAAGCCTATTCATCGTATTTTCTTGGCTTGTCAGACATCCAAATAAGAGATAATTTTCATTCAATTTAACACATAAGTGATAATGATTTGCTATGCCTGCTGGTGGATTTTGGGCAAAATGATAAATGGTTTGCTCTCTAATCGTGTTAAGGAGAACCTCCAAGGATACCTCCATAACTAGCTGTAACTTTCGTATAACTCTTTTGTTAGAGACAACAATTCGACATCATCGTCAAATAGTTTACTTTCATCTTGAACATTTTGAAAAAAGTCTGATACATCTACGGTATAGCGATTGGGCTTTCCTTCTTGGTTTAGTTTTTCTTCAAAACGTAACCATTCGGGAAAAGTGTGCGAATATTCGGATAAATCGAACGGACTCTTGCTATTATAGGTATCGAAAATTAAATCTAATGTTTCTACATCGGTTTCAGAAAAAAC
>JBDLTH010000117.1:0-3132 GCA_039799165.1 Bacteroidota bacterium | reverse complement strand
CTATGGATTAAACCTCACCCCTAACCCCTCTCCACAAAAGAGGGGAACAAGAACTAAACCCTGAAGTAGAAATGCTTCGGGGTTTTTTGTTTGCCGCAAAATATTTTACCTATGTTTGCTTGATACTGTTCAAAAAAGTGTGTAAAGTAAAAAGGTTGATTTTTGAGTTACCAACACCAAAAATCAAACACAATGAACTTTACACAAGAGCAAATTAAAGAAATTTTAGACCATGTATCCAAAGAAAAAAACGGATATACAGAACTTTTAAAGCTAAGCCTTGAAAGTATTATGCGATCGGAGAGGAATCAATTCAACAAGGTAGAGAACGATGTGAGCAATGGCTATAGGCTGAGCAGCGTATTTGCCCATCAAAGTAAAATGGAGCTGGTTATTCCTCGTAGCCGGCATCATAACTTTTACCCACTCATTTTAAGTATTATCAAGGATCAGGAAAAAGAAAGTCAGGAGATGGCCTTTGAATTATACCGGTCTGGATTAACCACAGAACAGGTAGGTAATTTGTTTGAAAAATTTTATGGTCAACACTATAGTAAATCAGCCATCAGTCAAATGATGAATGATGCTAGAAGAGATGTGTTTAATTGGCTGGAAAGACAAATAGATACGATGTATCCCATTCTTTATATTGATGCTACGTACTGGCATACCCGCAGAGGAGATAAAGTATCCAAAGAAGCCTATTACACGGTGCTGGCTGTAAAACAGGATAGAACTCGTGAAGTGCTTAGCGTTATCAACCATCCTACGGAGGGAGCTGGTAATTGGGAGGAAATATTTCAGTCGTTAAAAGACCGAGGAGTAAAGCAAGTAGAGTTAGTGGTTTGCGATGGGTTGTCAGGCATTGAAGATGCTATTGGAAAAGTATTCCCAATGGCTACTGTTCAGCTTTGTACTGTGCATTTAAATCGAAACATACTCTCCAAAATAAGTCCTGCCGATAAAGCGGTAGTATCTGCTGAACTAAAAGAAGTATTATATCCTGATCGCCATGGTGATACGACTGAGCAAGGGATAATTCGGTTTCATTATTTTGTAGATAAATGGATAAAAAAATATCCGTCTTTGAAAATTTACAAGAACCTTCGGTATCATCTTTATTTTAATTACTTAGCCTATGATGTAGGATTTAGAAGGCTCATCTATACCACGAACTGGATAGAGCGATTAAACCGTAATTATAAACGAACCTTACGAATGAGAAGCGCTATGCCAAGCCCTCAGTCGGTTTTGTTTTTATTAGGCAGTACAGCCATGAACCAACAGCAATATCTATATCCCATTCATCAATTCAAAAACAATCATCTACTCTCTTTTATTTAATTACTTTTGACACGTAAACCCAAATACAATCTGATGAGGAAAGGAGCTGATTCTTTTTCATCTCTTTTCTTCAAAAGATATTTATCAATTAAAAAATCAACTCTTTTTAACCCATATACACACTTTTCTGAACACTACCTTTGTTGTTGGTGTTTGCTGCAGGTCAAACGCATGAAGAAACAAACAATAGAATCTTAGTAAAAAAGAAAATAATCTGTTACCTGCTAATTGAAAAAGAAGTTCTTGCATGTAAAAACCATGACACTACAAGAACATTTCGCATCAATCAAAGATTTTCGGCAACAACACAAAGTGGAGCACCCATTAATAGACATAATGGTATTGAGCATTATCGCTGTTATTTGTGGGGCAAAAGAATACAAGGAGATAGAGATTTTTGGAAAATCAAAAGAATCGTTTTTAAAACAATTTTTATCTCTACCTAATGGAATACCTTCTCACGATACCATAGAACGTGTTATCATAGCTATTAATCCCAAAGAATTTCATCAATGTTTTATGAACTGGGTTAAAAATCTTTGCGAATCTACCTTGGGTGAACTCATTGCTATGGACGGAAAAACATCAAGAGGCTCTTACGATACCTATAGAAACCAATCACCCATCCATTTGGTTAATGCTTGGTCAACGCTTAATGGCATAGTACTGGGTCAATACAAAGTAGATGATAAAAGCAATGAAATTACTGCGCTGCCTAAATTATTAAGCATGTTACAAATAGAGGGCTGTATTATCAGTATTGATGCCATTGGTTGTCAAAAGGAAATAGCTAAACAAATTACAGAGGCAAAAGCAGATTATATTTTAGCATTAAAAGCAAATCAAGAAACACTACAACAACAAGCCATTCATTTATTTTCACATGCTAAAATAACGAACACGGATGAGGATGTAGACATCAACGGGAATCGTATAGAAATAAGAAAATGTAGTGTCTTAACGGATTTAAGTTTGCTAGATGAAAAACAAGATTGGTCAAATTTGAATGCTGTTGTTCGTATTGAATCCACTCGGGAAATAGCAACTAAAAAAACAATAGAGACAAGATACTACATATCCAGTTTAACTACAACAGCTAAAGAATTTAATAGGCTTGTTCGCTCACACTGGCAAGTAGAAAATAAGTTGCATTGGCAATTAGACGTTACCTTTTGTGAAGATAAATCCAGAAAAAGAAAAGGAAACTCTGCTGAAAATTTTTCCTTGCTAACAAAAACAGCACTCAACATTATAAGAACTAATACCAATGATAAAATTTCCATAGCCAACAAACAATATAAGGCTGCTTTAAATGAGGAGTACCTCTTGAATATTATCAAATCTTCATGCGTTTGACCTGGCCTGAACATGGCAGAAATTCTACTCCTAATACAGTGATGGATTCTTATGGCAGATACGCGCTCGATCATACAAACGATGCAATGTCGAGAGAGATTTTTTGTTTGATACTTGGTCCGGCAGGTATTGTAAAACAAAATCAGGTGATAACAAGCATTGAAGGAGAAAGTATTGATGTGGTTCCAACTATTGCCGATATACTCGGATTTTATAATGGCATTCCATCAAATTACAAAACCAATATGGGAGTTCCATTAGCACAAGCGTTTTTTTAATTATTCAGAATGAAAACAGGTAAACGCTATATTATTTCTTTTTCAGTTTTGGCTGTGATGAGTTTCATAATTATTAACAGTTGCAAGAAAAAAGATCCCTTGCCTCATAATCCGTATGATGATATTGTTCATGAAATCAGTACGCCTCCTGCAG
>JBDLTH010000116.1:0-3140 GCA_039799165.1 Bacteroidota bacterium | reverse complement strand
TTGTAAACCACAAGGGTCTAAATCAAATACTCCAAAATTTTCAATTAAATTAAGCGGAGTAAGTGTTATATTTTTATCCTCAACCGAATGAAAAACGGCAGGTAACAGCTAAGTTTTCGTGGTGGCTGCAAGCCAAGCCATGAAAACTGTGTTGAACGTGACCTTCGGTAGCGGTTTATTATGGAGATGTCGTAGTTTAAAAGTATGGTATCAGGAGCAGCTTGGATGAGCTGCTTTTTTTATGTTGTATTATTCAGACCTCTAAGATCCTTTTTCTTTGTTTTTTTGACAGACCTTCCCTTACCCACAAGACTACTTCTTGTGAGGAACAAGTGTTTGGCTATCGCCCAAAGCATTTTGATCTGGAGGCCCTCGCTTGCCAAATACTTCTATCATGATCAAATTACCAGTTTTACAACATAGACATTTGTTTAACTTTAGGTTTACTTTTTCTTCTTTAGGTACTGGCCTTATGTTAAACTTCTCTTGTAATATTTTGAATTTTAGTCTCTTCCATGTACTACTCAAAAAACCATAATGCCGTATCTTTACAAAACGCTTGGGTAGTATATGTTGAGAAAATCTGCGCACAAACTCTTTATGAGATAAAGTCATTACTTTTTTCTCTCCATTGTGCTTGTAATCTTTGTACCCAAAGGTCACCGTATTTTTGTCTATACTCTTAATGCGATGATTAGAGATAGCGATTTTGTGGGTATACCTCCCCAAATATTCCACCACAGATTTTGGACTACCAAAGGGTCTTTTGGCATACACAACCCATGGTTTTTCAAAGAGCTTCTCTCTGAGTGTCTTATCCAGTTGTATTGATTTATTTAGGATAGATACAAACTTTGCTCTAAATACTTTGCCCAGTGCTTTTACAGAAAACAGGAACTGCCCATCTGCCCTAATGTTGTGCCACTTGCCACTTTTGTCCACGCCTCCACCTGGTACAATACAATGAAGGTGAGGATGTAAACCCAAAGTTTGACCCCAGGTATGAAGAATCGAAATCATACCCATTTGTACTTCTTTGTTGATCCCAAATTGATTTATTGTCTGCCAAGATGCTGCAAACAAGGTGTCGTACACCAATCTTGGCCTATGCAAAACCAAAGTGTTTAATGCATCTGGCAAGGTGAAAACTACATGGAAATA
The DNA here is from genome assembly GCA_039799165.1 of Bacteroidota bacterium. Classification (GTDB taxonomy): domain Bacteria; phylum Bacteroidota; class Bacteroidia; order Bacteroidales; family Dysgonomonadaceae; genus Dysgonomonas_A. The sequence continues at coordinate 1,979 of JBDLTH010000116.1, read as the reverse complement.
TGGTACAGGCAACAAGTCACGCCCTATTTTTTCAATCCATTGTTCTCGTTTATGCCCTTGGCATTTGGGGCAATGTCTATTTCTGCAACTGTTGTAACTGATAGTAATGTTTCCACAGCTATCACATGCATCTATGTGTCCACCAAGCTCGGCGGTTCTGCATATCTTTATGGCCGATAGAGTCCTTAATTGCCACTTATTTAAACCTATGTCTTCTACCTTATCTGCTAATAAATCAAGTACTTGTGCTACTTCGTGCTGGGTCTGCATTGAGCAAACAAAGTATCTAGTGGAGAAAATGGTTTACGACCATCTATTTGGGCAATGTGGAGGTAAATCAAAGTGGTTTCGATGTCTTCGTGTCCTAATAATTCTTTAACATTTAAAATATCTAAGCCGTCTTCTAAAAGATGTGTAGCAAATGTATGTCGTAAAGTATGGACACAAACTTCTTTGATTACTCCAGCACGCTTTGCAGCTTCTTTTACTGCCCATTGAACGCCTTTTTGTGAATAGCGTGAGTCAAAATCACCGCCTGAACGACTGGTAATATTGTTTCCTCCAAAAAGATAATCCTTAGGTTTTTCTGCTTCAATATATACTTTTAATCCTCTAATAAGGTGCTGGCTTAAGGGTACATATCTATCTTTCTTACCTTTTCCCTGTACTACTTTGAGCTGTTGACGATCAAAATCAAGATCTCTCAAACGTACCGAGCGTACTTCCATACATCTCAAACCACAACCATACAAAAGTCCTATCAATACTTTGTGCTTAAGCAAAGTACATTTTTGTAGCATTGCCCACACTTCTTGTTTGCTGAGTACTACAGGGAGTTTTTTATCTGATTTGATTGATGGAAGTTGTAAAAAACTGTAGGGTAAACCTTCCGATTTGAGCAGAAAACGCAAGCCATAAACAGTGTGCTTGAAATAGGTTTGAGAGGGTGTAAGGCTTCGTTTTTGAAGCATAAAAAGGTATTCGTGCATCTGCTCAGGGTCGAGCAAAGTAGGGATTTTGCCGTAATGTAGCGATACGGCAGCAATGCATCTTGCATAGCTTTCAAAAGTGCTTCTACTTCTTCCTAATACAGAAACAGTACGTTCAAATCGATGGATTAGAACTTCAAATTCTGGCACTTCTCGCAGTGCCCTGTTGATAATCTTGTTTTCCCTTATTTCTTCAGGTGTCTTTTTTTGTCATGATAATTATTATTTTTATATTGACAAAGATATGGATTTTAATTCTACAGAGCTACCGAAGGTTTCGTTCAACGTTAGGATAAACTTCTGTGCCTTATCCGTTTTATTGATCTCAGCATGAAGTTTATTTGATGTTAGCATACGTTGATCTTCACTTTCTGAGTTTAGAAGAACTAGGGTATATGTTTGATATGCCATGGTTCTGAAAGAAAGTTAAGATTTTTTTGACAAAAGACAATAAATACCAAATCTCAATCGTTTGGAAATTGAAAATCAAGATTTTTTAAGCCAATTAAAACAATAGCCTCAATCAAATACATTTGTTTCAACTCTGGTTTTTATTTGCTAACTCACAATTCTTGTGAGTCCTATTTCCAAACGATTGAACCGCTTTATTTTCTTTTGTCAGTTTTCTTCACAATGTATGCTAACATCTGTATAAACCATACTCCACCGTTTCTATTACGTTTATATCCGCTATATGTGTAGGAGCATTTGGTTTCATATTGGATGAATTTTATTAATTAAATGTAAGCTTTTGGTGTCAAATATCCAAATTGTCAAGTGGACTTTTTATAAGATCAAATCCTTTTGTAGTTATATGAGTATAAATCTCCGTTGTCTTACTGCTTTCGTGTCCAAGTAGAGATTGTATGTATCGTAAATCTGTTCCGTTTTCTAGTAGATGTGTAGCAAAAGAATGGCGTAAGGTATGTACCGTTGCTTTTTTACTTATTTTCGCCTTTGCACAGGCAGCTCTGAAAACAGCTTGTATAC
>JBDLTH010000115.1:0-5125 GCA_039799165.1 Bacteroidota bacterium | reverse complement strand
ACATAAAACAACGAGATTATTTAGATCAAAACCGCACTGAAAGTCCATTAAAGCGGGCTGATGATGCTTTGATATTGGATAACTCGAAATTGACAAAAGAGCAGCAAATAGATTGGCTCTTGGATAAATTTAATTACATTACACATTTATGAATAAAATAGAAATAGACTCTAAATCAGGATTTTGCTTTGGAGTTGTCAATGCTATAAAGAAGGCGGAAGAAGAGTTAGATAAGGGCGGTATACTATATTGTTTAGGCGATATTGTTCACAATAACTTGGAGGTAGAGAGGCTCGAAAAACGTGGTCTACGTACAATAAATCACGAAGAATTTGCTAAACTGACTAATGCAAGAGTCTTGCTTCGAGCTCATGGTGAGCCACCTAGCACTTATCAGATTGCTAAAGAAAACAATATCGAAATTATAGATGCTTCATGCCCAGTAGTTTTACGTTTGCAACGAAGAATAAAAGACAAGCATGTTACAGAAGTAGATAATGACACGCAGATAGTTATATATGGCGAAAAAGGGCATGCCGAAGTAAATGGCTTGATGGGACAAACCGACTCGGAAGCCATTGTAATTGAGAAAAAAGAAGATTTGGACAAACTGGACTTCACTAAAAACATTTGTCTGTTTTCGCAAACCACAAAACCGTTGGATGGCTTTCAAGAGGTAATTGACACCATTTCGGCTCGAATGAGTGAGGGTGCAAATTTCGAATATTTCGATACCATTTGCAGACAAGTATCAAACAGGATTCCTAATATAAAAGAATTTGCGACAGAGCATGATCTAATATTTTTTGTAGCAGGTCAAAAAAGCTCGAACGGAAAGGTTCTTTTTGGAGAATGTAAAAAATACAATCCTAAATCTTATTTTGTATCTTCGCCTGACGAAATAGACCCATCCGTTATAGGTCGTGGTTTATCAATAGGTATATGTGGAGCCACATCTACGCCCAGATGGCAGATGGAAGAGGTTGAAAAAAGGATCAACGAAATATCCTCAAGTGCAGTATAAACAATAATATTAAAATATTAATCTTAGTTATGGCAAGTATTAAATGTATTGGTGTTTTGACATCGGGAGGCGATGCTCCAGGGATGAATGCGGCTATCCGTGCCGTTACTCGTGCAGCCATATATAACAACATTCAGGTGAAAGGCATAATGAGAGGGTATCGAGGTCTTATTTTTGACGAAATTGTGCCTTTCAAGAGTAATAGTGTGAGTAACATTATCCAGCAAGGAGGTACAATTCTGAAAACAGCCCGTTGCAAAGAATTTTTAACCCCCGAAGGACGTCAAACCGCTTTTGATGCACTGAAGCGCGAGGGAATCGATGCACTAGTTGTAATAGGAGGTGATGGCTCGTTAAATGGAGCTCGGATATTTGCACAAGAGCATAACTTTCCGGTAGTAGGATTGCCTGGTACAATTGACAACGACCTAAATGGTACAGACATAACTATTGGGTATGATACGGCATTGAATACTATTATGCAAGCTGTAGACAAAATTAGAGATACTGCCAGCTCGCACGAGCGTTTATTCTTTATTGAGGTTATGGGGCGTGAATGTGGTTACTTAGCTCTCAATGGTGCAATTGCAACAGGTGCTGAAGCCGCTATTATTCCCGAAAGGGCTTTTGCTAGCGACCAGTTGGGAGAACTAATCTCAAATGGTTTTAGAAAAAGCAAAAATAGCAGTATGGTACTGGTAACCGAAGGTGATATAACTGGAGGTGCAATGGCGATGTCAGAACGTGTAAAAAAAGAATTTCCTGAATACGATGTGAGGGTAACTATACTTGGGCACGTACAACGAGGAGGTTCACCAACGTCTACCGATCGTATATTAGCTAGCCGTATGGGTGTTGCAGCAATTGATGCACTGCTCGAAGACCAACGAAATGTGATGATTGGAATAGAAAACGACAGAATTGTATATATCCCATTTTCTAAAGCGATAAAGAAGAATAAACAAGTCAATGATGAGCTAATCAATACATCAAGAATACTTTCTATTTGATAGATTAATAAATACAAAAATGAAATGGGTTTCAACTAGTTGAAACCCATTTCATTTTATACTATGCCAAACTTGTTATTAAATCCTATTTATTCAGATTACTGTTTCTAACGCCATAACTAAAATAGATAATAAAACCCAAAATAGTCCAAGCTATCAGTCTACTCCACGTAGTCCAAGGCAAAGATACCATCTGCAATATACAAATAGCTGCCCCCAACAAAGGCAAGAAAGGAACAAAAGGTGTTCTAAAGGGGCGTTTCAAGTCAGGCTGAGTTTTACGTAATATAAGAATTGATAAACATACAATCGTGAATGCCATTAAGGTACCTATTGATACCAACTCGCTAAGTACATTTAGAGGAAACAATCCTGCAAATATTGCGGTTACAATACAAGCAAATACCGTTGCGTTTTGAGGTCCACCATGCTTAGGATTTACTTTCGAGAATACTTTTGGCAAAAGACCATCTTTGGCTATCGCATAGTAGATACGAGATTGCCCGAGCATCATCACCAGTATTACGGAACTAAGTCCTGCAATAGCTCCTAGTTTGATTAAGGGACTGAGCCAAGCTAAGCCATCGCCTGTTTTATTTATGGCCAATGCAATAGGTGCTGACACGTTTAACTCTTTGTAGTTAACCATACCTGTTAGTACTGCCGTTACCGCAATGTATAAAGTGGCACAAATAAGTAGCGAGACTAAAATTCCCTTAGGCATATCTTTCTGAGGATTTTTAGCTTCGCCTGCAGCTGTTGATAGTGCATCAAACCCGAGATATGCGAAAAACACAACGCCTGCACCTCTTAAAATACCGCTCCAACCAAACTCGCCAAAGTTACCCGTGTTTTCGGGAATATATGGATCCCAATTGCTTACATCAATATATGAGAGACCAAACGCTATAAATAATAAAATTACGCTTACTTTGATAACGACAATGATGTTGTTAATAAATGCAGATTGAGTAATACCTCCAATCAAAAAAACAGAAACCACCGCTACTATAAATACCGCGGGAAAATTGATAATATTGCCCGTCCAAATCCAATCATCGCCAACATGGTCAAAAGTCGAATTTACAATTTGTGCAGGGAGGTGTATATCCCAACCTTCGAGTAGACTAAGCATGTATCCTGACCAACCTACCGCTACACTTGAGCAAGCAAAGAGGTATTCGAGAATCAGTGTCCAACCGATAAACCAGGCAGGACCTTCGCCCATAGTAGCATAACTATATGAGTATACACTACCTGATACGGGTATCATAGCAGCAAACTCGGCATAACACAATCCTGCCATAACGCATCCAATGGCAGATATCAAGAACGAAATGGTTAGTGCAGGACCTGCATTTGTAGCTGCGGCTTGCCCTGTTATTACAAAAATACCTGTGCCTACTATAGCTCCAATACCTAAAGTAACGAGATTGATGTAAGTCAAACTTCGTTTAAGTTCATGTCCTGAATTTTCAGACTCGGCTATTGTAGCTGCAATATCTTTTTTCTTTAATAATTTATGTAGCATATGTGTTTTGTTTATGCAAATGTAAGTAAAATTTATAAAGTAAGAAAGTGCTATAGAATGAGCTCTTTTAATATCTTTTTGCTCAGTCATTGCAATAAAGTATATTTATTTGCAACGAATAGCTTATTACTCTTATATTTACAGTATTTATCATATTATATTTGGTATGGAATTGGACAAGATATCAAAGTCTCCTATTTTCAAAGGTTTATCTATCGATGAGATTCGGGATATTTTAAGTAATGTACATCATAATATTGTACATTTAGCAAAAGACGAAATATTGGCGATGCAAGGTGAGCCATGCAATCGGCTTATTATACTGATCGAAGGCTCAGTAAAAGGAGAGATGGTAAATGCTTCAGGCAAAGTGGTCAAGGTTGAAGATATCCATTCACCTAACCCATTAGCCATTCTATTCTTATTTGGTAACGACAATTCGTTCCCCGTAGAAGTAACTGCTAAAGAAAAGGTATCAGCCCTAATACTACCTAAACAATCCGTTTTGAAAATGTTGCAAAGAAACGAGCAGGTATTAACGAATTATTTAAACGTATCGGCACGATATGCAACATTTCTCTCCAGAAAACTGCATATTATGTCGTTTTGTAGTATTCGCCAGAAGTTGGCAATGTATTTTCTGGAATTGATAAACCCTGAAGAAATAGAAGCTGAATTATCAATGACCCAAACGGCTATGGCTGAATACTTCGGCGTCTCTCGTCCAGCCTTAGCACGTGAACTCTCGAATATGCAAGAAGAGCAATTAATTGAAGTAGACCGGAAGAGGATCAAAATAGTAAACAGAACAAAGTTGACTTATCTAGTATCCTTCTGACTCAGGGATTTTTGGTTTTTGTCTAATATATTTAGTAATCTGATCTTTGTGGCTATTCATTATCCACAAAGTATCGTTTATCAAGATATACTCTTGTATATATTTGCTAAGTATAAGTTCAGTATAAGTAATCAAGTACGACTGCTTGTTTAACTCATTTTGAGTCTTTCCTTCAGCAAAAGAAAAGTACGAATACTGATCGAACGTAAAAATTCGTGTAAGCACCAAACTATCAGTGTCTTTATAAAAATGATCCCAATTGCCAACTACGACATTATCTCCTGTGCCTATAATTTCCTCAACAACCTCACCAGAGCAGGAAGCAAATAATAAAATGAAACTAATAAAACTAACTATGCATCTCATCCCCCAAATTACAATACAATTACAATACAATAACGGAATTCTACTATCTTTAGTGTAGCAAGTATAAATAATCCACAACAAAATAAGTAACTGTTTAAATTTCGTACTATATTCAGTTGAGCATAATTTTGATCATCGCCAATTTAATCATAGATTCTTGGGTATTTATATGATATTCAGAGTCTTTAGACAGCCTTCTGTATGATTCAAACCAAGAGAAAGTTCTTTAGACTATCCATCGCTTAGGTAAGACTTCAAATTTCTTCGAATCTTTTCTCATCACAACTTCCAGCACCCATCCAAAAGATCGCTTTATATTGTGAGCTAACTCTCCTCTATATCCTCCATCAGCTATG
>JBDLTH010000114.1:0-7067 GCA_039799165.1 Bacteroidota bacterium | reverse complement strand
CTTTCAAATTTAAAACTGAGACTATCATGGGGAAGTATTGGTAATCAAAATATCAACCCATATTCATTTCTGTCGGTTATGGAATCGGAGCAAGCCAACTGGCTGATAAATGGCGAGAAACCGATTACTCTGAACACGCCTTCATTAGTACGTAACAATTTTTCGTGGGAAAAAGTTGAAACAACAAACTTCGGTTTAGATTTTGGTTTTTTAAAAAATAAACTATCTGGTTCTTTTGATTTATTTAGAAGACAAACGCTTGACATGTTAGGTCCAGGTGCCGATTATCCATCTGTAATTGGAGCTTGGGCACCGACTCAAAATGTAGCAAACATGGAGTCGAATGGCTGGGAACTGCAAATGTCGTGGAACGACCGAAAAGGCGATATATCTTATGGTATTGGCTTTAACATAAGCGATAGCCGATCGAAAATAACGAAGTATAAAAACGAAACTAAACTGTTAAGTTTACCTTATTATGAAGGCAAAGAATTAGGTGAGATATGGGGGTATGAGACAGACAGGCTTTATGCGGTGGACGATTTTGTTGAAGGAACTTTAAATAGTACTCTCACAGGTGGGACGTTGAAGCCAGGAGTCCCTTATTTTACAGGAATTAACCCTAATCCAGGCGATGTGATATATAAACATGCAGATGCTGACGGAAAGGTTTGGCAATCAAGCAATACTGTAAATGATCCAGGGTCAAGAAGAATTATAGGCAACTCCACTCCCCGCTACAATTTTGGTATTCACGGAAATGTTTCATGGAAAGGATTTGGATTGTCATTCTTGTTGCAAGGAGTAGGTAAAAGAAATATTTGGATGCTAAATGGCTATACATGGCCAATGCCTTCAGGATATAATTATGCACTATATAAAGATGGACTCGATTATTGGAGAACTGATAACCTAGAGTCTCACTTCCCTCGCATGTATGCTAATTCAGGCGGCAATACAGGAGCCAATAATCAAGTGCAAACTAGATACTTGCAAAATGGAGCCTACCTTGATATAAAGAGTGTTGTTTTGTCTTATCAACTACCAAAGCAATTGATATCCAAATGGGGATTGAACAATGTATCGGTATTTATTAATGGCGAAAATTTACATTCATTCAATCATCTTCCAAAAGGAACACATCCTGGAAGTAAAACGAGAGGTGTAGTAGAGAAAAATGGTGTTCTTGATTTGAATACTAGTGCCGGAGGTTCAACTTACCCTGTGATGAGAATGTTTACGGGTGGTATTAATGTTACATTTTAAAAAGATATAATCATGAAAAAAATAGGTATATATATTTTAGCAGGATGCCTGTCTCTATCTTCCTGTGTCGAAAACTTTTTGGAAAATGACCCCAAAAATCTGCAAACAGAAGATGTTGCTTTTGTAACATCCGATAATTTCCAAACGTACGCTTGGGGATTATATGATGTCTTTGGACCAAAAAAAGGAGAAGATGTGAATTTTTATCAATGGGACAAGGATATCGAATCGGGGTTGATGGTAAACAACAACAGCTGGAACACAACAAATAATATTTGGGCTTACCAAAAAATGGAAGAATCGACCCGTAATAGCAACTGGGACTTTTTCTATATCCGTAGAGTAAACACTATGCTTGACAATATAGATCTTTCAAGCATGTCGGATGTAGATAAAAAGCATTGGCGCAGTGTAGGCTATTTCTTCAGAGCTTACAGATATATCCAACTATTATCAGCCTATGGAGATGTGCCATGGATAGAAGCACCATTGAAAGAATCTGATACTGAAATGATTTATGGAGCTAGAGACTCCCGAGACGTAGTAGCTAAAAAAATATTGGACGATCTTCAATATGCCGAGACCAATATTATCGCTAAAGGGAATGGAGCTAATAGCGTTAACTTGAATGTAGTAAAGGCTCTTATTTCTCGATTCGGTTTATTTGAAGGCACATGGCGAAAATATCATGGTTTGCCCGACTCCAAAACGTATCTGGATGCTTGCATCAAATCATCAGAAGAATTAATAGCTTCCGTTCCAGATATTCATCCTTATTATAACGATCTCTTCAATTCTCAAAGTTTAGCTGGCACAAAAGGTATTCTATTATACCGTGAATATGCTGATGGGGTTATGTCACATCAAGCATGTCGCCAAGCTGGTTCTTCTGGTAATGGATATGAGTTAACTAAAAAAATGGTTGACTTATACTTATGTGCAGATGGTAAACCCATCTCTTCCAGCCCTCTTTTTAAGGGCGAAAAAGATGCTTTTGATGAATTTAAAAATCGTGATATCCGTTTACACTTTACAGTATTACCTCCATTCAGAGTGAAAAATAAAAGTTCAAAAGATTTTGATTGGAAATATTATTCACCCACTGCGGGAGATACATACAAAATAGGGAGTACTACTTATACGGTAACAGTAGCCGATAGTTTGAAATTTCGCGAAAATATAGATATAATAGCAGAGCACACTTCCGTGGGCAAAAAAGAACTACCCACTCTGGCTTGGAATCGGTCTATTATAGGCAATTATGCTCCTCGATTTATGGCAAACAATGAGGGATATGCTCCAACCAGTGCATATCATGGATATTGGCTTTGGAAATATTACAATGTTAATATTGCTCCAGCTACTCAAGGTCAAAATGATACAGACTTAGCTTTATTCAGAATAGAAGAGACAATGTTAAACTATGCCGAAGCTACTTGCGAACAGGGTGCTTTCACGCAGGAAATAGCCAATCTGACAATCAACAAACTTCGAGTTAGGGGCAAAGTAGCAGCAATGAAAGTCAGTGATATAAATGATTCTTTTGATCCAAAGAGAGATCAAACAGTCTCAGCCCTATTGTGGGAAGTTCGCCGCGAAAGACATGTCGAGCTAATTGCAGAGAGTTTCGCTTGCGATGATATTCGCCGATGGAAAAAGGGGGAATACTTAAACGAGCGACCTAAGGGACGTTGGATAAAAAATTCAGACCATAATAATAAACTCACCATTCTTGGCTATGCCGATGCAGTTGCAAGTGCCAACAAAGAAGGTTACTCGGTTCGCCAATTCGAGCCTAAAGGTTGGAAAGAACATTATTATTTGGATCCTGTTCCAATGAAAGATTTAGTGTTGAATCCTAAGTTGAAGCAAAATCGGGGATATAAAGATCCTAATACTGGAGGAGAATAGTAAAGAAATAAGTATAGAGATCGATGATCATTTTAAATAGCAATACTCTGTTAGTTTTTTAGTGAAAATCTGAAAATAATAAGCTTAACATCTTAACAGAGTATTGATATAAAGACAATCATGATATTCACCTTCAATTATAACCAAAGATGTATAATATGAAATTCATGCGAATTATTCTCCTCTTACTTGTTGCTTTTTGGTATGTTGTTTGTGTAGCTAGTCCCTCTTCTGAGCCTAGAATAGTGCTACAAGGAAGAGTGATCCATCGTTTTTTCGATACCTCACCCATAAGTCCTTCAGGTACATATATAGCTCTGTTCAGATTACCTTATGAAGATCGTTCACCTCTAGCCGGTGATGAGGGAGAGGTCGTTATTGTCGATTTAGTCACGAAACAGGAGGTTAGAACTGTAACTACCCGAGGCTGGGAAATGCAGCTTGGAGCCAATGTACAATGGGGAGCGACTGATGATGATTTGTTTTATAATGATGTAGACACCACCACATGGAAAGCTCATGCCGTGCGATTTAATTTCCGAACAGGCACAAAAGAGAAGATGAATGGTACAGTCTTTATGGTTTCGGCTGATGGAAGTAAATTGCTATCTTATAACCTGCTGAAATCGCGTTTTGCACAAGTTGGTTATGGAGTTGTAGTTCCCAATACTGCTGTAACCCGTAACATTGGTCCAGTTGCTGATGATGGGGTGTATGTAACTCAAATATCTACCAATCAATGCGAAATGATTGCATCCATTCAGGATATATATAAACAAACTATCCCTTCTATAGCTATTTTCCATCCTGAAAACTATGAATACTATTGTTTTCAGGCTAAATGGAATCGTCAGGGAACGAAGTTATTGACAACCGTTCAATGGACTCCAAAAGAAGGAGGGGAGCGCCAACGTGCGGTAATTACGATGAATACTGACGGTACGAATATCCGAACAGCTATAACTCCCGAGCAATGGGATAAAGGAGGTCATCACGTAAACTGGATGCCTGATGGAGAGAACATATCTATGAATCTCAATATCGATGGTAAAAAAGGGCTTGAGATCATATCCGTAAAATATGATGGAAGCAACCTAAAAGAAATTTATCCAATAGGTTCAGGACACCCCTCCTTACATCCCTCTTTAGAATCTCCTTATATAATCACGGATGCTTATGCTGGAGAAATGCCTTTGAAAAGCAACAATTCGCCCATCCGGCTTATTAATATTGAGCGTCAAGATGAAACTACGGTTGCCGAAGTATATCTTCCTCCTATTCAAAATTTTGGATTAAGAGTGGATGCTCATCCAGCATGGGATAAAACAGGACGATATGTGGTTTATAATGGGGTAAAGGATGGTACGAGGTGTGTGTATATATTAGATCTCTTTCCGTTCTATCAGTAACATTAACTCAAAGACAAAAATAATACGAATCTATACCTACCCTATAACACCCATTATTAAGAACAGTAAAAAATAAGGCATGAAAACAAAAATAACAGTATTGATCTTTTCTATTCTTATTCCTAATTTAGTTTTGTTTGCTCAAAAACCAATTGCGAATACTCTGCAATCGGAAAGAGAAATGTCTGCTCATGCAGATGCTATTATTAGCCAACTAACACTCGATGAAAAACTCGCCCAGTTAACGGGAATTAGATCAAATGAATTAATGATTGACGGTCAACTCTCAATAGAGCAATGTCGGAAACTTATACCAAACGGCATAGGGCACATCAGCCAGTTTGCATCATCCCTGACTGTGCAGCCTGAGGCGTTGAGAAATTTTGTGCGTGATCTACAACATTATCTTGTAACACAAACCCGATCAGGAATACCAGCTATTTTTCACGAAGAATTAATAACCGGATTTGCAACATTAGGTGCAACTACTTTTCCTCAACAAATAGGAATGGGTTGTACCTGGAATCCAGTGCTGATAGAAAAAAACACGAGGACAACATCAAGAATGATGCGTCAGGTAGGAGGCACACAAGCACTATCGCCTATGATGGATATTTGCAACAATGCCAATTGGGGCAGAATGGAAGAAAGCTTTGGCGAAGACCCTTACCTTACTTCCCGAATGGGACTTGCATTTGTAAACGGATTGCAAGGCAACGATTTGAGAACGGGCGTAGCCGCCACTACCAAGCATTTTGCTGGATATGGAGGCAAAGTAGAAGATATGCGAGAATTTTATGAAGAAACATTAATGCCGCACGAAGTTCTTTTCAAGCTTGGAGGGGTTCGTAATGTAATGCCTGGTTACCATGCCATTAACGGTGTACCAGCGGCCGCAGATAAATGGTTACTATCGGATGTATTGCGTAACCATCTACAGTTTGATGGCGTGGTAGTTAGTGATTACGGTGCTGTGCGCATGGTTAATAGCCGTTACAAATATGCAAAAGATTTCAAAGAAGCCGCAGTGATGGCAATCCAAGCAGGTAATGATATAGAATTGGAAAGAGCCGTTTGTACGCCTTTTTTTAAAGAAGCTTTAGAAGAAGGAATCATCAATATTGAAGTTATAAATAGAGCCGTAAAACGATCATTGATAATGAAATCCCGTTTAGGTTTGTTCGATAAAAAAGCATTCGTTTCTGAGGACAATAATTTGGATTTCGATTCGCCCGAACAACGCCAATTAGCCTATGAATCTGCATCGCAATCAATCGTTCTACTTAAAAACAATGGTGTTCTTCCTTTAAAGAAAAGCATAAAGAAAATTGCATTAGTTGGACCTAATGCAACAGCATTCCAATCGTTACTCGGAGACTATACTTATCAATCGATGCGTGCCTTCTTTTGGAATACACCATCCATTCCCTCCGATCCACAATTAGTAACCTTGTTTGATGGACTTAAAGCTAAAGTTGGAAAAAATATCACCATTGAATGCGAGCGAGGATGTGACTGGAGCGATCCTATGGAAATGAAGTTGGAAAACTTTGGCGATGCACGTGTACAAGATGCCAAAAGAAAACCAGTAGAACAGTTTTCTACTCCTGATTGGAAAAAAGCAATGGAGATAGCAAAAGAGAGCGATGTGGTTATTGCCGCAATGGGCGAGAATCTTTACCTCTGTGGCGAAGGACGTGAGCGTAATGGAATAAAACTGGCAGGCGATCAAGAAGAATTTGTGAAGAAAATAGCCGCTCAGGGAAAACCTGTAATACTAGTCATATTCGGCGGTCGTCCTCAGGTTATAAGCAATTTAGAAAACCATTGTGCTGCTATTGTACAGGCATGGTTTCCGGGTGAAGAGGGCGGAAATGCTGTTGCCGATATACTCTTGGGGAATATCAACCCAACGGGTAAATTGTGTGTAAGCTATCCCAAACATGATGAGAAAAAAATATTGAGCTACAGTAGAGGATATGATGAGCAAAACATGCCTCATTACCCTTTTGGTTACGGATTATCGTACACAACTTACAAATACTCCGATTTTAAAATTACTGAAAAAGCAAATCTATCTGACCAATGGATAACCATAAGCTGTAAAGTGAAAAATACAGGAAAAGTGGATGGAGCTGAAATTGTCCAATTATATGTATCGGCAGCCGAAGGTTTGCCTATGGCATATAGAAAGCAACAGTTGAAAGGATTTCAGCGCATAGAACTCAAAAAAGGGGAAGAAAAAACGATCGTATTTAAAGTTTCTCCTAAACAATTTGCAAGTTTTATTGATCGTAAGTGGCGTGTTTCTTCAGGTGGATATACATTCAAGATAGGAGCATCGTCAACCGATATAAAATTTGAAAAAAAGATTGAACTTACTGGATCCTCTTTAGAGATGGAGGAGCGCAAATATTTTTCTCATTAAATCAATTTTAGTTTTTAATTTTTAACAAAATGTAACATGAAAACAAGTTATTT
>JBDLTH010000113.1:0-12129 GCA_039799165.1 Bacteroidota bacterium | reverse complement strand
CTTTAGTGCCCTAGTCTGGTGATAGCTAATAGGGGCAAATTGTGCAATGTATGTAGCGTTAAAGATACGCATTTTTGGCAACAAAACGATAAGTCGCAAAATGAAAACGAGTTGTGTATTTTCTGCGTATCTTTGTCGTATGAAAGCAGAACATAATACACCTACCATATTATCTAACTTGGGCATTGACAAACTCAATGCTATGCAGTTAGCCACCCAGGCAGCCATAGCCGATCACCCCAATGTCATTTTGCTATCGCCCACAGGATCGGGCAAAACCATTGGGTTTCTTCTGCCTGTACTTCATTTGTTGCAAAACGGAGTAACTGGCGTGCAGTGTTTGGTTATTGTACCCTCGCGTGAGCTGGCATTGCAAATAGAGCAGGTTTGGAAAAAAATGGCAACAGGTTATAAAGTCAACGTATGCTATGGCGGACATGCCATAGATGTAGAAATAAATAATTTGAGCAACCCTCCCGCCTTGTTGATAGGCACACCCGGTAGACTGGTCGATCACATCGAGCGTCAGTCGTTTGATACCAGCACCATCCACACCCTGGTGTTAGATGAATTTGACAAATCGTTGCAAATGGGTTTCCAAGACGAGATGAATACGTTGATAAAGCAGTTGCCCAATCTGCAAAAAAAGGTGTTGCTATCCGCCACCTCTGATGTAGAAATACCTCATTTTGTTAATTTTGAATTGCCTAAACTTGTAGATTATACCCGAAACGAACCTCAAAAAGGCTTGTCGATAAAGATGGTATTATCGCCTGACAAAGATAAGATAGAAACACTATTCGATTTACTATGCTCGTTCAACTCCGAGCCAGCACTTATTTTTTGCAACCATCGCGAGGTATCGGAACGCATCAGCGATCTGCTCAATGTCAAGGGCATCCGCACAGGCTATTACCATGGGGGTATGGATCAGGACGATAGAGAACGAGTTTTGATTCAGTTTCGCAACGGAAGCTTAAATTATTTGGTTACCACCGATCTGGCTGCCCGAGGTTTAGATATACCCGAAATGAAGCACGTGGTGCATTATCATTTGCCAGCCAAGGAAAGCGAGTTTGTGCATCGCAATGGGCGTACCGCTCGTATGCACGCTTCGGGAACGGGATATATTGTACATTACAAAGCTGATAAATGGGCAGATTATATCCCTCAAAACACGGGTGTGTTGCATGTAAAAACAGGCTTAGCTTTGCCACAGCGTCCGCAGTTTAGTACCCTATACATCAGTGGGGGTAAAAAAAACAAATTGAACAAAAGCGATATTGTGGGTTTTTTCTTGCAAAAAGGGAAGCTCGATAAAGCTGATTTAGGACTGATAGAGGTCAAAGACTTTATCTCATTTGTAGCCGTTCGCACGACTCAAGTCAAGGATCTATTGGCTAGCATCCAAGACGAGAAAATGAAGGGCAAGAAATACAAAATAGAGGTTGCACGTAATGTCATGAAAAAAGAGGATTGATAATGGTCTTACTCCGCAAGCCTATCATTGGGCAGTGTGTGTAGCTATTGCCCACACATTGCCACTAAAGTCTTTAAACACGCCTCGCATATCGGTATCGCCCTCATCGATAACAGGTTCAACAACAGGCTCAGCACCATTGCGTATGGCTAGCTCAAACGTTTCTTGGGCATTGGGTACATATACATGAATGTACGATTTAGTGGCGGGTTGTTGCACATTGGCAGCAGAAAGCATGAGAATAGAGTCGTCGATAAGTAACTCGATGTGCAAAATAGAGCCATCGGTGTGGCTATATCGGTTGAGTTCTTGAGCGTCAAATGTATTTACCAAAAAATTGACGAGCGATTCAGGGTTTTCAGCAATCACATAAGGTGCCATAGCATTGTGTCCCGTCGGCTTAAACTGTTTCTCGTTTCTGCTTTTTCTGATTGTTTTGTTGTCGTTATTGGTACATCCCAAAAATAGAAGAAGGAGTGTAAGTATGCTAATCTGTTTCATTTATTGAGTTTTTTTGCCGAGGCTTTTGTTTAAATCAATCATGTGTCAAGAGCAAACTGTGTTTGCATATTGCAAAAGTAAGACTTTAAATAGCTCGCTCAAACCTATAAAATGTTCTAGAGATCTAAAAATCTTTAAATTAACCAATGCTTTCGTATGTGTTATAAACTATATCTGATTTTGTAAACTAAGTTTGCTTTATGAAAATAGTGAACGCGTTGCCCTTGATGTTCAGATCAAAGACAACGCGTTCTTTTCTTATACCTTTATATATCGATTAGTACAGTCGTTGGATAGACATATAAATTCTTCTCACCATCCCGTTAACATCCGTTTGATTCATGTTGTCAACAATAGGGTAGTAATACACGCGGTACCATTTGTCATCTAAAGACAAGTCTAAGGTTACCACCTCACTATAATCTTGTCTAACACTTACACCACCAGTAGTCGCACTGGTTGTAGTAGGGGTAGCTAATGTGCTATTTATACCAAAACCCAAATAGATACCATCATCTAGGTTAACCCAAGTACCAGCTCTCAAAACAATGTTGTTTGTGTTGTATGTGTTAACGGTGGTCATCGCACTAAACGAGAATTTTACACTACGATTTGTTATGTTCACTAATCGAGGGTTGAATGATACACGACCGTTACCAGCAGCAGAAGATGTATTGAAATAACCATCTAATCTAAGTTTACCTCCAATGACAGGCAGATTGTTTTCATAGTAGCTTAACCATCCAGTGGTTGCGTAGCCATCAGTAGTAGTACCACCTCCTGAGACAACAGCTGAAAAATCAACAGTTTTGAAGAATACCAAATCACCAGGGGCAATACCATCACCAGCTCCAACTGTTGCTTGACAGCTCATACCACCGATTGTTATCGAAAACACAGTTATATCAGGAGAACCAAGTCGTGGAGTTCCTGTAATAGTATATGATAAACTACCTGCACCAACTTCAAAGTTTCCACCTACCAGTGTAGCTGTAAGACCATTTGCCGAAGTTATTGTTTGTGCAGCATACGTGCCTCCGTTTCCGCCTACGTAGGGTACAATCATGGTACCTGTGTAAGGTATCCCTGCTGTATAAATGCTAGGTGTTAATTGAATAGAGTTACAAGAGATAGCACCGATTGTGCCTGGTGATAATGATCCACTGCTGAACGATCTCCACTCGCTCCCGTTCCAATATACATAACCTGCATATTTAAGACCTTTAACACCTGTGTTGTATATCAATAACCCTGCAGCAGGATTAGGTACAGTTACGACATCGGTAGTGCTTTCAAGAGCTATTCGTGATCCTAAGAAACCTTTACTCGGATCATCTAGCTCTAAGATGGCAGAGCTGTGGGGGGCTTTTCCCGAGCCAATAGTTACCTGAGCTTGTGCTGTTAGGCTAAGCCCTAATATTGCTACAAAGACTAGTTTTTGTAACGCATTCTGAATTAATTTTACAGATTCCCTTTTCATTCTTTTTTTACTTTTGTTCAATTCCTTTTTTTTTACACACTAATTTTCCTCTTTTCAACGAGTTTGAATTGCGTAGGGATAATTTACAAACAATGCAGAAGCACTTTGTCATTGTCAACGCTATAAATAAATGTTTATGGAATTTCTTTTTAGAGGTAAAAACACAGTACTGCTTTTACATTAAAGGAATGATAATCAATAAACAAATTATCTATGAAAAATATCATTTTTTCATTTATACGATTAGAGTATTTCTCAGATAAAAAACAAAATCACACAAAACAAACAAATTATTTGAGAAACAAACACTCTAATGAAAAATGAATACACACTGTTTATGATATATTTTCAAACTCAGCCTCAAAAATAGATATAAAAAATGATTTTCGGAAAATTAAAATAATAAATATTTCATTTTTAACAAAATAAACAAAATTTATGGGTTTTATGTGTGTATTAAACAAGTGTATATGCGATAAAAGAAAATAACAAACTCTTATTTTTGAATTTAGCAACACGAGTTCGAGAATTAATTACGAACTTGTGTATATGGAAAAAATCCAGGTGTCTTTATTTAGGTTTTATAGCTGTGTGTGCAGTTTTTTGTTTCTCGTTTTCATTAAACAACTAACGGGGCAAAGACAAAAGCCTTTTGATAATCTGTTAGCCTAGTAAGAGCGTTCTGTTAGAAATTAATGGTTAAGTGTGCTTGTATCGTGCTGTTTAATAAAAAAAAGCGTTGCCCCTGATGTTTAGATCAAAAGACAACCCTTTTTTATTTTATACCTTTTGTGTATCGATTAATACAGTCGTTGAATAGACATATAAACACGTCTTTTCATATTGTTATTATTGGTTTGATCCATATTATCGATAATTGGGTAGTAATATACTCGGTACCACTTATCGTCCAATGATAAGTCTAAGGTTACTACCTCACTCTGATCTTGAGTAACGCTTATGCCTCCACTGGCAGGGCTTATATTGGCGGCAGTAGGATTGGCTAGTGTGCTATTCACGCCATAACCAAGAAAGATACCATCATCAAGATTGACCCAATTGTTAGGTTTCAGAACAATATTATTTGTATTGTAGTTATTAACAGTGGTCATCGCACTAAACGAAAATTTAACATTCTGATTGGTTATGTTCACTAATCTAGGGTTAAAAGAAACTCGTCCAGATCCAGAAGTCGATGAATCCTGGAAATACCCATCTAGCCTAAGTTTTCCTCCAATTACAGGTAGATTAGTTTCATAATAGCTCAGCCATCCAATGTTTTCGTATCCATTCACAGTATTACCACTGCCGAAAGCTGTAGCTGAAAAATCTCCACTTTTAAAGAAGATCAAATCTCCAGGAGCAATACCATCACCCGTTCCAATAGTTGCAGTACATGTTTTGCCCCCTATGTTTAGTTGAAATATGGTTGCCTCAGGTGTGCTTACGGTAGGTGTTCCTTCTATCGAGTACGCTAGATTTCCAGCACCGATACTAAAGTTTCCGCTAGTTAAAGTAGCTGTAAGCCCATTAACAGGACCTAAGGTTTGTGCAGCATACGTGCCTCCGTTTCCGCCTGTGTAGGATACGATCATCGTGCCTTCGTACACTTTTCCAGTTGTATAACGACTCGGGGTTAGTTGAATAGAGTTGCAAATGATGTCTCCAATCTTACCCTCTTCTAACGATCCACTGCTGAACGATCTCCATTCGCTTCCGTTCCAATACACATACCCTGCGTACTTAAGTCCTTTGGCACCGGTGTTATATGTCAGTAATCCTGTTGCGGGATTTGGAATAGTTATTATATCTGTGATACTTTCAAGATCTACCCTTGATGCTAAGAAACCTTTGTGTGCGTCTTTTAACTCTAAAACAGCGGAGTTATCTGGCGTGTCTCCCGAACCAATGGTTACCTGAGCTTGTGTTGTTAGGCTAAAGCCCAATATCATTACTAAAGCTATTTTTTGTAATGTGTGTTGAATTAAGTTTTCACACTTTTTTTCCATCTTTTTCACTTTTGTTCAATTCGTTTTTTAATTAGTTATGCTGCTTTTCTCATTTAAAGAGTTTGAATTATTTCGGAAAAAAGTTGCTAATCAGATTGTTAGTTTCGAACAACAATAAATATTCTTCTGGTAACCAAATGCTAAGGTATTATGATGTACGCAAAGCGAATTTAGATGCGATTGTCGAAAAAAATATCTCACGAAAATGGATATGCGATTAGTAAAAAACTTCTTCTATAATCGCTCTAAAGTTACTTGATAATAATAATATTGAAATGAAATAAGTGTTGCGTACTTAATGGATATTGACAAATAATTTACATTGATGCGTAAAATAAAAGAAGCGAGAATCTGATAATGATACGGATCGAATAACGTGTTTTTATTTTCGAAAAATAGATATCGGGTAAATTTCAAAAAGAATATTTTTAGAGAAATTTGCTTATTCTCAGACAGGTTTGTTTTAGCCTCGTAGCGTAGCTCTAAATCGGCCTCTCGTAGTGTCTATAACAGAGGGGATTGAGCCTATAAGAGGGCTTTTTTATTTTACCCTACTACCTTAATAATGCTTTTTCCGTTTCCCGATTTTAGTACCTGTATTTGCGTAGTGATGCGTTCTTTCATTTCTTCCACATGCGATATTACGCCTATTTTACGCCCTTGCATTTGCAGGTTTTCTAAAGCATCCATCGCTACGCTTAGGGTTTCGATGTCAAGAGAGCCAAAGCCTTCGTCTATAAAGAGCGACTCTACCTTCATTCTGTTTGATGACAGCGACGATAGTCCTAAGGCAAGGGATAGTGAGATAAGGAACGATTCGCCTCCTGATAGCGAATGCACCGTGCGTACTTGCCCCAGCATATCATTGTCTATTACCTGCAAAGCCAGCGTATCGGTTATTTTTTCCAGTTTATATTGACCTGTAAGGTCTTCGAGATGTTTATTAGCATAACCCAATAGTACGTCAAGGGTGTAGCCCTGTGCAATGGTTTTAAACTTATCACCTTTGGCAGAACCCAGCAGGTCGTTCAGTTTGTTCCAGTTATCAAACAAAGTTTTTTTCTCGTTCAGCTCCCCTTCTAGGTTTTGTATGCGTTGCTTGCCTGCAGCATGGTTGCCTAGTTGCACGTCCAAGGCGGTGAGGCGTTTGCTTACTGTATCTGTTTGTGTATTAATTTCGGTACACAAATTTTGCAGGCTGTCTTTGTCTAATCCCTCTTCGGGTTTGTCAGGTGCTTGCAGATGTTTATCTAACTTGCTTTTACGCTCGTCAAGTGTCGTTTTTTGTACCAATTCTTTATTGCGAAGCGTGTCAAGGTATTCTTTTTCGGCTACTATCCACTCGTGCTGTTTAGCCATCAAGTCATCTAATATCTTGTGCGAGGTAGGAAGCAAATTGCTATCCATCCATTGCTGCACCATCTGTTGTAGGTGTCTGGCTTGGGTGGCTAGATTGTCCATATCGTCCTTTTGCTGGGCAAGTAGGGCATCTTCTGTAGCCATTTTGTTAGTCAAGCTCTCTTTATCGGCACGCAGTTGTTCGTGTTTTTTAGCATAGGTGCTTTTCAGCTCTTTGTATCTGTTTTCTATTTCTTGGATACTTTTCCCACCAAACAGTTGTGTACGCTGTTCCGTCAGGTCGTTCACCTCTCGTTTCTGGCTATTGTGCAGTTGCTGTTTATCGTCTATACGTGTGTGTAGGCTAGCTAGGGTTTTGTTTTCAGCCTCTATACGTATCAGGTTGTTGTTGAGCAGTTGTGTAGCATCATTCAACAAGTTTTTGTTATCGTTCCATTGCTTGTCTATGGCAGTCAACTGTTGAGCCAATGCACCTTGGTCTAATAGCTTGTGCCAGTGGGGTAGTGGGTTTAGGTATTCCGTTAGCTCGTTGATAGACAGGGTGTGTTGCTCGCCAAAGTTGGCAAGGTGTATCTGCAATTGATCGATGCCTTTCTGCGTACTGTCAAGTTGGTCTTTGGCTGCTGATAGGGCGTGTGCGTTGATGGTCTTGGCTTGTTCTAGTTCTTGTTCGTTGATGCCTTGTTCGCCCTGTTTGGTCTCATGTAAGGGGTGCTCGCAACTGCCACATACAGGGCAGGGTGTGCCGTGTACTAGCTTGTTTCGGAGGTTGAGTACTTCGGTGGGTAAGATGGTTTGTAGGCGTTGTGCTTCTTGCTCTAGCAAGGCTAGGTGTTGTGCATGGGTTTGCAACAGGTTTTGACTGCTTGCTAGGCTTTGTTGTGCATTTTTTTTTTGTTTCAGCACCGTTTGTGCTGTGTTAGCAATGGCTACAAGCAGGTGGGTGCGTGCTACCATGTTGGCATAGGCTTGGTGTTGGGTAAACCATGCGTCCAGCTCGGTTTTTGTTTGTTGAGCCTGTGTAGCTGTATTCTGCAACAAGTCGAGGTCTTGCTTTACTTGGGTCAGTTGCTTTTGCAAGGTATTAAGCTCCTCGTCCGTTTTGGTAAGTAGCTCTTTACCTGTGCGTAGGTTGATGTCAAGTTCGGCAGCCTTGCTTAGATCAGGTTTGCACGCCTCATATTTTTCTTCCAGCTCATCCAATTGATTTTTGGCTGTTGCCAATTGGTTGGTTGTACTTGCTAGCTGTTGTGCAGTATCTTGCTGTTGCTTTAGTTTTAGCTCGCTACTTTGTGCAAGGGTGTTTTGCTGTTTGTGGTTGTTAGCTAGCTCTATATAGCTATCTCGTATTACTTGCGAGGCTTCTAGCTGTTGCATGTAGAGGTAGCGAGGTGCTGCCTCGGCTAGATGCTCATGCAGGGTGTTGAGTTGTGTTTGTGCTAGCACCTTGTCTGCCTCTAACTGTTGGTGTTGCCTTATCCAGTCTTGCTGCTTGCCGATGCTTGTGGCTTGCTCTTTGAGGGGTATGAGCTGTTGCACACAGTCGTTTCTTTGGTCAGTCAAGGCATTCAACTCCTCGTCAGTGAGCAGTTGAATGTCTTGTATGCGTTGCAAAAGCAGATCGAGGGCAAGTTTGGCATCACCCGTTTTTTTGTAGATAAGTGTCGATATTTTTGAGTAAATATCTGTGCCCGTCAGTTTTTCTAGCAGTTCCGCTTTTTCGTTCTGCTTGGCTTTGAGAAAGGTGGCAAAGTCGCCCTGTGCAAGCAGCACGGCTCGGGTAAATTGGTCGAAGCTTAGCCCTATTACCTCTTTTATTCTATTCAGAAGATCGGTCTTTGTACCTCCTTCCTCAGCGTTGGCTGTTAGGTTGTGTAAGCGTATGGTGGTGGGCTGTAAGGCTCCATGCGATTTTCCTCTGGCACGTCTCACCATCCATCTGGCTCGGTATCTATCGCCGTTGAGGGCTACGAAGTCTACTTCAGCATAGCCTTCGGCAGCACCTAGCCTCAGTATGTTTTTAGAGTCTTGGGGCGATATTTTGTCGTTGGTAAATTCTAAGTCTTCTTTTTTGATCGATTCGGCTTTGTGCAAGCGCGGCGTATCGTCAAACAGGGCAAGGCACAAGGCATCTAATAGGGTAGATTTGCCTGCTCCCGTTTGTCCTGTGATGGCAAATATGCCTGCCGATCGGAGGGGTTCGGTAGTAAAATCAATGTCAAACTCGCCTTCAAGCGATGCTAAGTTTTTACCTCTTATAGCTTGTATCTTCATAGCTGGGCTTCTTGTATTACGGCTTGCAACAGAGTTTTTATACTGTTGGGCATGGGTGTGGCGTATTTGCTTTGGTAAAAGTTTTCAGCCAAGCTCATGGGGTTTATGGTTTTAAGTTCCTCGTACCCTATGGTGTTGGTCTCTCGGTTTGTTTTTAGCCTATAAGGCACGGCACTGGTTAGGCGTACGGCTTTGTTGCGGAGTGCTTCTTCGAGCTGGTTACGCATCGATGGTTCGGGTTGGGTAATCAATACTTTAAGCTCAAGGTAGGGCGATTGTGCATCGATCTCGCCATCGGGCAGTAAGGCTATCTCGTCTAACACCTCTTGCAATGGTTTGGGTTGCTTGGGTAGGCTGATAAGGCGAATGGGTGGTGTAAAATCGATCCGCTCTATGCTCTCTAATTTGTTATTATCTACGTATATTAGGTTTACGCCTTGCTTGTAGTTTTTTTCTGAAAACGACATGGGCAAGGGGCTGCCTGCGTAGCGTACATGCTCTCGACCCGATACCCGTTGTGGCTTGTGCAAATGCCCCAAAGCGGTGTACACAATGCCTTGTTTGTCAAAAGCCTCGGGCGATACGCATTCCAATCCGCCAATGATGCTTCGTTCCGATCGGTCGTTTTCTGATAGTTCAGATCCTGTAGCTTGCAAATGCCCCATGGCTATGATGGGCAGTTTGTTTACATTTAGTTTTTCTACATGCTGGTGCAGTAGGTCATACATACTTTTGATGCCTTCGGCGTGTGTCTGAGCAGGTGGATAATCGCCCTGTCGGAGGTACGGTACTGCCATGCACCATGCGTAGGTTTGCCCTTTGTGCGACAGGGGTATTATGAGGTGCTGAGGATCGATTTGGTTATCTGCGTCTCGCTTTACAACACCTCTGACGCTGATATTCATTTCTTGCAATAGGGGGTTGGTGGCTTCGAGGCGTGCCGCCGAATCGTGATTGCCTGCTGTGATTATAATCTGCAAATGGGGATTGTGGTAGCTTACTTCTCGTAAAAACTGATAATATACTTTTTGCGATTGGGCAGATGGGTTGGGACTGTCAAATATGTCGCCAGCTATCAGCAGAGCGTCAATCTGCTGTTGAGCAATGGTTTGCTTGAGCCAGTCTAAGAAGTAGGTATGTTCGCTATGCCGATCGTACCCAAAAAAGTATTGTCCAATGTGCCAATCGGCGGTATGTATAATTTTCATGCTATGCTTGTTCAGTTACAAATTTAAGGTATTGTATTGGGAATACAAAAGGAATGGCGTATTGGTTTAACTTATTGGTTCTTATTCCTTTTTTTTATAGATTTGTGAAAACAATCAATACAAAATGAGCATGGACTTTAAAGATCTTATTAATCAAATTAGTGACAGAGTTGTAAAACTAAAAGAAAATCTACAAACTGAAGAAGCGACAAAAAATGCCTTGATAATGCCTTTTATTCAAGCTATGGGGTATGATGTGTTTAATCCTTTAGAAGTTATGCCCGAGTTTACTTGTGATATTGGAATGAAAAGGGGTGAAAAGGTTGATTATGCTATTTTACAAGAAAGTAATCCTGTTATATTAGTTGAATGCAAGCATTGGAATCAAGATTTGAGTATACACGATAATCAACTTTTGCGATATTTTCACGCATCTAATGCCAAATTTGGAATATTAACGAATGGGATAAATTATAAGTTCTACACAGATTTAGAGATACCGAACAAAATGGATGAAAAACCATTTTTAGATATTGATATTACAGATCTGAAAAACAATCAAATAGAGGAGTTGAAGAAGTTTCATAAGACCTATTTTGATGTAGACAAGATATTGAGTTCGGCAAGCGAGCTAAAATATACAAGTCAATTAAAGATGGTATTAAATAAAGAGTTTGGAGACCCTAGTCCCGAATTTGTTAGGTTATTAACAAAACAGGTTTATGATGGCGTTATAACAACAAAACTGCTAGATCAATTTACCACATTAGTGAAAAAATCTGTGGCAGGATTTATTAGTGATACCATTTCAGAGAGGTTGAAAACGGCTCTTAAAACAGAAATAGGTCAAGAGCGAGAAGTCTCAAAATTAGCGACTGTTAATTTAGCCCCTCTTCCTGAGAATGTAATCTATATGTCCGAAGATGGGAAAATAACAACAACAAAGGAAGAGATAGACGGATATAATATTGTTCGAGCAATATTGTACGAAGTGGTTGATATAGATAGAGTTGTTGATAGAGATACGATGTCATACTTTGGTGTTTTGTTAGATGATAATAACCGTAAACCAATTTGTCGATTGTATTTTAATTCTTCAACCGTTAAGTATATTGCAACATTTGATGAGAAAAAGGAAGAAACGAAGAATAAGATAAATTCTTTGAATGATATTTACAAATATGCAAATCAAATCAAAGACGTAGTTCAGTTTTATTTAGATAATTAAATTGAACCACTCTTTGCACATCCCACATCCATGTTTTACAGAAAACTATGGCTACGACGACATAATATACGTTTAACAAAAGACCTGCTACAAATACATTGTAGCAGGTCTTTTTGCTTTCCGATAAAGGCATTCATTTTAATCCGTCAAGCTCATCCGTATACCTATTTTTTCTACCCCCATTAGAGCTTCGTCTTTCATTGTTTGAACTATTCGTATCGTATAATTACGCTTTTTATCAAAAACGACTCTTTTTTTGTAGCTCAATGTAGTTTGGTAGATAGAACCAAAACCCGATCCCAGCCAAGTACCTTCGTTATCGGCTATCTTATACTGCTTTTCCACCCAGTTCATATCCGACACCGAAAGGTCGTCTTGAACACATAACCACAAATTAAGATAAGGGTAGAACGTGTTGTTCATCAGTTCTATATCTATATCTATAGGCATGTTTGTGTAGATGGATGCCGAGTCGAGAACAAAGTTTAAGGTATCTTTTTTACTCCAATTGGCATTATCTAAGTCATGAAACTGAAAATAAACCTCCCGTTGTTGGCATGCTAACGATGCTAGCCCTATACCCAAGCACA
>JBDLTH010000112.1:0-6862 GCA_039799165.1 Bacteroidota bacterium | reverse complement strand
GATTTTGGATTCAATACGCACTCCCAATGTGTTAAGAAGTACAAGTACAACCCAGCTTAATTGGACCCAATATGGGATCACGTTTAATGCCCCATCAGCGTCAGTTGTTTTAGTGATGATTTCTGCGGCTCCCTCTGGCACGGGTAATGATATCGTAATAGACGACATTGCTTTTACTTCTTGTGTGCCAGCGGTATTGAGTTCGGAAATTACGAACGTTTGTGAAGGAGGCAATGCGACCGTTTTAGATAGTATTTCGGGTAATCAGGATTATAAGTTTAGTCAATGGCAAATATTGCGAAAAGGAGAAACCGTGTGGTCTAATTTAAATGCCATTAATACCTATACGGGTACTTCTACGAACTATAGCGTAAAACTTGATTTGACAAATGTTACGTTTTCTGACGATAGTACACAATATAGATTGGTTTTAGGTACAAGTGCGGGTAATTTGTCAACACCAACATCCATTTGTAATGTAATTTCTCCAATAACATTATTACGAGTAATTAAATATCCCGTATTGATTGTTACAGATCCTCCCTTGAGTTGTAACAATGTTGTGGATATTACAAAATCTTCAATAACGACCGGAAGTACTTTGGCTAATAGCACGTTGTCGTATTATTCTAGTTTAGCCAATGCAACGAGTGGTTCTGCGGCACTTTCTGTTGCTCAGGCAAAGTCTATAGCCGTTTCGGGTACATACTTTATCAAGGCGATTACCAATACAACTCCACAATGTTCTGTTGTGCAGCCAGTTGTGATTTCTGTGGAAAATTCTAAAAAAATAATAGTTTCAGCTCCTATAAGAGTATGTAAAGATATGCCAACATTTGATGTGTCAATTACAAAAACAAATATTAATACAATAGGGTGGAAGACCAATAACTCAGTTTCTCTAACGTCCACAACGGGTAATCTTTTTACAGTTACCCCAACTCCGAGTGATTTGTTGCTTGATTCAATTTGGGTTAAAGTATCGTCGGTTGATAATATATTAGTTTGTCCGAACGTATCAGATTCAGTAAAAGTGGAATTTTATGAAGCAGGGAAGCTATCACTGCCCAATGACACTATTTTTTGTGGCGGCAGTGTTGGTTTACAGTTGCCAGTTAGGGCCCACGTAGCGAATTCTCCAACTTCAGTAATTTGGGCAGCCTTGGGAACCAGTGTTAGTCCTGTTGCTGGAAGTTCAACGACCTTAAATTTATCAAACTTAAACACACAAGTAAGGTTAATAGGTACAGTTACAAAAACGGGTTGTAACCCACGCATGGACACGATGTTTGTCAATTTTGTAACCAGGCCCAATATACAAATTACATCATTGCCAGTATTATGCAATAATGCAGATTCGCTAGTTTTGGCTAGTTCTGGTTCCAATTTTTCTAAATTAAAATGGAGTGGAGGTAATGGAGTATTTTTAAATGATACTACTAGTAATACGATCTACAAACTATCTTCCACAGAAAAGTCGTCAGCAGCTCCTATTATATTTACGATTTCGGCTGTAGGTAGTTCGTTATGTCCAGTAGCAAACAATTCCGTTCAATTAAAAATGGTAAAGTTCGCCTCTGTGAGTACTTCTCCTATATTGCCGGTATGTTCCAGTTCCGGGAGTGTTGTTTTGCAATCCACGAGTGTTGATGATAGCTTGTTAACGTGGACTGGCGGAACTGGCGTTTATGCCAATAAAAACGCCAATAACACTACGTACACACCTACCGCTGCAGAATTTGCGACTGGAAAAGTACAGTTTACGATAACAGCCCAATCTAAGAGTCCGTGCCCTTCTGTGAGTGATACCTCATCGGTACATTTGTTTTTACAACCTGTGGTAGATGCCTTGCCCGTGCTTAGAGTATGTAATACGCAAGACTCCGTGATTTTAAATAGTATGGTAAGTAATGTAAGCTCATTACGTTGGTTTGGAGGCGATGGTCGTATCAAAACGCCTCTGGATACATCGTCGTCGGTGTATTATTTATCATCGGCCGAGCGTTCGTTTGGTGGCACCACCAAGATATATTTAGAAGCCCCTTCCAATGGCGTTTGCCCTGGTGTTAAAGATTCGACTCTGGTTCCCGTAGTTCGAATTTCTAAGATTATTGTAGGTTCTATTCCTCCGATTTGCTCTACGACCGACTCCACGGTACTCGTAGCCGAAATTCAAGATGCGATCACCACCACATGGACAGGAGGTAGCGGTCTATTAAAATACGCCACTACGGACTCTCCCGTGTATTACCCAACGGCAACAGAATACAGTACAGGTACGGTAAAGTTTACGGTCACTACTACATCTTATGCACCTTGTCCGTCGGTTACAGAAGAAGATTTTTTAACATTAGCGGTCAAGCCGAGTATCAGTGTTGCACCGTTACTACCTATTTGTAATACAGTTGATTCTATTCAAGTTTCAGCGATAGCTAGTAATATTTCGGGGTCGTTATGGAAAGGCGGCAGCGGTAGGTTTAAAGATTCCACAAGTTTATCTACGTATTATTATCCCTCGATACTTGACAAAACCAGCCCTATACCTTTTCCGCTAGGGGTGTTGGTTTCGGGTATTTATCCTTGTCCACAAGACTCTTCGTATACGAGTTTACAAATATCTCCCCAGTCTCAAGTGTTGTTAGATAGCGTTGGTCCACTATGCACCACGGTCGATTCTATATCGTTAACAGGTCATATAAGTGATGCTACAAGTTTACAATGGAGTAGTGGCGGCTCAGGTACGTTTGATAGAGTGGACAGCTCGCAAACGATGTATCGATTCTCGGCAACCGATCGGCAATCGAGCGGTGTTCGATTTGTGTTAGAAAGCCAGTCATTAAGTCCGTGTCCCTCAAATAGCGACACCGTTGATGTTCAAATAGCCCAAGGTCCTTTGTTGGTTTTAAATTCATTGCCTAATATCTGTGAAAATCAACAAGACATTGCCCTTTCGGGTAGTATAAGCAATGTAGATTCGGTGTTATGGATATCCAAGACGGGTCAGTTTGCCAATATTCGTTCGGTCAATACGCTTTATACCTTCGATGCTTCGGATATTTCCGATAGCAGCATTTCGTTTATTGCTCAAGGTTTTGGTTCAAGCCTTTGCCCCGTATCCATAGATACGGTACTTTTAAAGGTAAAACGAATCCCAAGCGTAGTGTTAGACTCTATTCCTGTGCAGTGTTCAAATTTTGATTCAGTGGCGTTGCATATGAGCAACTCTCATACGCTTTCAACGGTCTGGACGATAGGTAGCGGTAGTGTACATGTATTATCAGCAGCAGACGTTTCGTATGTTCCTACAGCTACAGAAAAAGGGCAGTCAAGCATCACGGCTCAAGTAATAGCTCTTGGCGACGGTTTGTGTCCACAAGATACGGCTATAGGTCTTATACACATAGTTTCGCTACCTACGGTAAGCCTGAGTCCAGTGGCTGCAGTGTGTGAGTCTACACCCCAATTGATTATTGACGCCCAAGCAACGAACGCCGCCAAGATACGTTGGTCTAGCCGCAGCTCTGGCGTTTTTGATACGAGCGATTCGTTGCACGTGACCTATACGATGACCCCAGCAGACGTTCAGGATGATTCGGTATACATTCGTATAGAATCACAAGGCATTGTGCCCTGCCCTCGTGTTTCAGATAGCCTCGTAGTTTCGTTGATACCCTTGCCAGCACTCACAGGCAATAGCTTACAACAGTTTTGTATAGACCAAGACTCCATACGGGTGATATCCAACAGCCAAAACACCACGGGCATTACGTGGTCGGGTAGTGGGGGCGTGTTTACCGATCCCCATCAAGACAGCACCTATTACCACCTGTCGGCAGCAGAGTTAGCTTCGGGTACTACGAAGCTGGTTGTTACGGCACATGCCATGGCTCCCTGTCAAGATATTACAGACACCATAGTAGGTAGTTTTGTAGAGCCGCCCAGCGTAGGTATGGATACGATTTTACCTCAGTGTGCCGATGTAAACCAAATAAGTTTGGTAGGTCACGCACAAAACTATAGCTCAGTAGTGTGGCGAGCAGGCTCAGGGACGCTGAGTTCCAAGACATCCTTAACGAGCGACTACATAATATCAGCAGGAGATAAGGCGAATAAAAAGGTAAGTATTCGATTGATAGCCCAAGCCAACGCCCCCTGCAAAGACGTATCGGTTTCTCGCATTTTGGTCATCAACCCATTGCCAGTATCAGAAAATAAGACCTATCATTATTGCAATGAAGACAACGGCACCCTCACTCTTGATGCAGGGTTGGCAAGTAGCTACCAGTGGTTAGGGATGGGAGATAGCACACGCTTGAAAACGGTGAACGACTACAACAGCTACAGCGTAAAGGTGACCAATGAATATGGTTGTGAGGCCATCCGTTATTACGAAACCTTGCCCGAGTGCCCGCCTCGGTTGTTTATATCCAACGCCTTTAGCCCCAATGGTGACGGATCCAATGACGAGTATACCGTTTATGGAGCTCACATAGGAAAGTTTGAGATGCTGATCTTTAACCGTTGGGGCGAAGTAATTTTTAAGTCGAACCATATGAAAGACGTGTGGGATGGTAACTATAGAGAGGACCTTATGCCCGTAGGCGTGTATGAGTGGACGATTACCTACGAAGGCGATACCGATAAATACAGGGGGCCATACTCTAAAAAAGGGAGTGTAACCTTAGTGAGATAAATGAAAAAGAAGTACCAGAGATATTGTGGATTTGGAGTAGTGATAGCCTTTATAAGTCTCAGTGCTTGCAGCGGTAAAAAAACAGAATTGAATAAAGTACCCAAAAAGGTGGAGTTGGCTAGTGACTACCTGTCACGGCAGGCGGTAGAAATTACAGACGAAAATATCAATACGAAAGAAAAGCGTAAAAAGCGAAATAGCAAGCAATCAGAAGTGAAACAAAAAGACTTAAACGAGCTCAACAAGTCTCCATACAAAGTGAAGAAAAAGGTCAACTCCCGAGTATATGACATTTATTAAACAGATACATCCCTCCTTTTGTGCCAGTCATCATACGTTTATAGGTATGTTTGTGATGGTGTTAGGTATGATTTTTATGCCCCGACAAAGTGCGGCTCAGGACATCCAATTTACGCAGTTTTATGCCAGTAATATGTATGTGAACCCTGCCTTTGTGGGCAGTTCTCATTTGGGGAGGCTCATCAGCCACTCACGCTATCAGTGGCCAGGTATTGAGGCCAAATACGTAACGACCCTTGCCTCGTTTGATTTTTATCATCCCAAAACCAATAGTGGATTTGGAGCCTATGCCCTAAGAGATTGGCAGGGTCAGAAAAATCTATCCACCAACGAGTTTGCGTTGATGTATTCGTACGAATTGCCCATCAACGATCAATACACGCTTCGTTTAGGTCTACAAGGCACGTACGTGTCACGATACCTCAACTATTCAGTGTTGAATTTTCCAGATCAATTTGACAACAACGGTCCCTTGGACAGATCCAGCAACGAGCCCTTTGGCAACGACAAAATACGCTATGGCGACATCAACGCAGGAACCGTATTGTACTCAAAACGGATGTGGGTAAGTTTAGCTGCAAAACACCTAAATCGCCCCAATCAGTCGTTTTACAACAACGGCGAGAGCCGCTTGCCAATCAAATATTCGATGGCAGGAGGCTATAAATGTACCCTCAGAAACAAATCGGCCTACAGCCGCAGTGGGCACCAGATCTACTTGGTACCTTCGGTACATTACAAATTTCAGGGAAAGTCGGACCAGCTAGACTTGGGGTTGTATTATTTGCAAAATAAGTTCATAGCGGGGCTGTGGTATAGAGGCTTGCCCGTGATTAAGAAATACGAACCTAATGTACAAAATAACGAAAGTTTTGCCGCTTTGGTAGGGCTGAAGTTGAAAGATTTTGGGGTGTCGTATAGTTACGATTTTGTGGTATCTAAACTTACCCATGCCCAACCCTTCGGAGCCCACGAACTCAACATCGTATACGTGTTCCCGTATCCTAAAAAAACTAAAAAAATACGTAGAATACTCCCTTGCCCTGATTTTCAGTAGGGGTAAATAAAGAGCCTTATTGAGTTAACAATAAGGCTCTTGTGACTTTCTATAAAGGAGCTAATTAAATAGCTTTTGAGAATAGCTCTTCTACTTTAGACCAGTTAATTACATTGTAAAATGAAGCAATGTAGTCAGGTCTTCTGTTCTGATAATGTAAGTAATATGCGTGTTCCCAAACGTCTAATCCTAAAATTGGAGTTCCGCAACGTACACCTTCAATATCCATTAAAGGATTATCTTGGTTGGCTGTAGAGCAAACGCAAAGTTTACCATCTTTAACACAAAGCCATGCCCAGCCTGAACCAAAACGAGTAGTTGCTGCTTTGGTAAATTCCTCTTTGAAAGTGTCGTAAGATCCAAATGCGGCATCAATTGCTGCTGCAACTTTGCCTGTTGGTTTTCCGCCTCCATTAGGTGAAAGGATTGACCAAAATAAACTGTGGTTGTAATGACCGCCTCCATTATTACGAACCACCATTGGATATTTGCTAATATTGCTGCAAATGTCTTCAATTGAGTGGTTCTCTGCCTCAGTGCCCGCAATTGCATTGTTCAAATTGGTAACGTATGCATTGTGGTGCTTGCCATGGTGAATTTCCATGGTCATTTTGTCGAAATGTGGTTCTAACGCATCGCTTGCGTAAGGTAATGCTGGTAATGTAAATGCCATTGTATTTATGTTTTAAATTTTGTTTATTAAATATGTAAGATTTTGATTTTTTAATTTGTAAAACTTGTAGGCTGTCCTGTAGCTTCTAGTACCGACTGCCACAATTGTTCTTTTACGTTTATGTTTTTACGTTTTGAGG
>JBDLTH010000111.1:0-3107 GCA_039799165.1 Bacteroidota bacterium | reverse complement strand
GCTAGTGCTTCGTCGGTTGGTGGAACTGCTGGCGCATTGGGATTCGATTTTATTTTATTTTTAGACATAATGACTATGTTTAATTGTGAAAAAAAAATGTTACTAATTTAATGAAAAGCGTTGTGCTTTTTTCTCGTTTTGGTTTCTTAGTATTTCATACAATAGCATGGTTATTTTGATGCTTTCGGTTACTTCTTCTAAGTCAGTATCGCCGTTGGTAAATACATCGTGACTGGCGCAATACAATTCCGCTAAGGCTTGTATTGTATTGCGTTGTTGGTTAGATAAGATGTAGTGTTTGGCTTCGCAAGATTCATAAATGGTTTGGCATCTGTCGTAAGCGGATTCGGTTCTGTCATTGTAATCTCCTCGGACTACTGGGCATTTGGAGTGATTGACGTATTGACCGAGATAAAAAAATATATCGCTCGCTAAGTTTTGTAACTTGTTACGTGCGTTTTGTACTGCTGTTAATTTTAAATTATTCATTGTTGGATTTTCCATAGACTATTTTTCAATAGCGTTACTATGGGTTTTTAGTGAAAGAATTGGTTGGTTTAGGTATCCCAATCGCCAACGGCGATTCGGGTTGCAATGTCCATTGTGACCGCTTGACCATTGCCATCGGCGGCACGTAGGAGGTTTTCAATGATGTTGCGAAGTGTGCCGTAGTCTTCTGTTTTTTTGCAAATCCAAGCCAATACCTTTGTATCGGTAATTTGATATTTGTGACAGATTTCAGCAACTATGCTATCTTTCGGGCGATGTAGTGGTTGCCAATAGGCGATGCGGCGTTTGAGTTCGCGGAAACCCATTTTGTCCTTTTGAGCGCAACGGTCTAGGTTTCGTTTGAGGTATTCTGTACCTGCGATAATGAATCCTACATTGCCCTCTGTGCGGTCATAGATTATCTGTAATAATCTGAAACAAGCGTCTGATAATTTACCTGCATCGTCAATTACAATGACTGGTTTTTCTTCGCTCAAAAGTCGCTCAATAATAGCTTTCATTAAGGCTGCCTTGGTAGAGCCGTCGGAAATTCCTATTGCCTGTTGGACTGCTTGTAGGAAACTCACTTGATTCATCAGGACATCGCCAAGTATATAATATCCTTCGGGGTCTTCGGAAGTAAATTTGACTAAGGCGGTAGTTTTACCTGCGCCCGTAAAAGCAGAAATACCGATGAAGCGATGGTTGTTCTTTACGTCTTCATAAAGGTTTTTCATCGTCACATAGTTTGGTGTGGCTAGTGTTTTCCAACCATCTAGGCGAAAGTGAACTTTGAGCCTATTGGTTAAAGCATCAGAGATACTGTCCCATTTTCCTGTTTTTATGTAAGTGAGGTACGCTTCTGAGATACCTAATTGTTTGGAAATCTTAACCTGCGTACTATGCTCAATCAGCGATTTGATGCGCTCCGTGATTTGTTGTTGAGTGGTTGTCATCTATTGCGTATTTATATTGATTAATGATATTTTACTCTAATCTACTTCTTCCATCGGTGCATCGTTTGTTGATGCGTATAGTCCTCCGAATCTTTCTGCTTTCTGTTGGTTTGGTTTTGGTGTTTCGATGTGAGCAAATTGCAAGTCTTCTAGTTCTTGCATTTGTGCCTTATACTGTTCCTGATTTAAGTTATAGAGCGATGGTGTTTCGTACTGATCAATTGCTACTTCTGCTTGGATTGTGCTAAGTTCGTCACGTTTGTTCTGTAGGTACTGTTTTCTATTTTGCAACTCTTGGTGTAATACGGTATTTTCGCCTTCTTCTTTATCTTCGATAGCATGGTGGAATACTCGTTTTTTCTTTGCCATCGCTACAAACTGATTGTTTTGATAGAGTGCCACTTGCTCTAAATCTCTCGGGTCGTATTTGAGGGTAAAGGTCTGCGTGTAATACTGGTCCCGGAACTCTAAATCTTCTAGTCCATCTTTCTGTACGGTGTAATAGGTTGGGTCTTCGTACTTGCTAAATTGTACCATGATTCCATCTCGGCGATACTTGTGTTGATGCTTCCATTCGAGCCAAAACAAATCACGTACTGATTTTTCCGTGAGCCTTTTTTGAATGTCTTTTGAAGCTTCTAGTGATTCGTAGTAGCGTTGGTTTGGTGTTTTGCTATCGCGATTTGCAGCGCGATTGTTCCAAGCCCTGACGAGCGTTTCTACTTGCTGCATTACTTCTTCTTGTCCAGGTATTAATCCATGTTTTACGAGTTGGGCAATATGCTCTTGGTTCGCTTTGCTATTTAAACTCTTGGTGGTAATGTTTCCACCTTTGAAGTTCTCAAACAATTCGTGCATGAGTTTTTCAATTCGTCCGATAGTAGATTCAATCATTTTTCCGCCTGAGTTATAAGGCTCTACGGGAAAGTGAGCGTTGCATATTCCTGTCATAAATGCTTTTGCCGCATGGCTAATATTTGCGGAAGCATTGTCGTATTTTAACTGGCGCGGTTTGTAGTAGGCGTTGTCCTGAAAGGCACGGTTAAAAGCATTGGACACTAATTGTGTGCTTTCTTTTTCTCCTACCTTTTTGGTAACGGCGTAACCCATGATGCGCTCCGTGTGTTGGTCTATGATATATACGATGTATAAACTGCTGCTTAATTTTCCTGTAATTGGGTCTATGAATAATAACTGTAATGATGTTCCGTCGAATTCCCACAATCCATTGGCGGCTAATGCTCGCGCGGTTTTGATGGTTGGGCGTATGTCCTGTATGGTTTCCGTTGTGCCGTGTCGAGATTCGTACCAAAGCGTTGTGTTGGCTTTTAGTATTTGTCCTATCCGTGCTTCGGATAATGTTTGCCAATCGTTTTGCCTTGCCAAGGCATTGTAATAAAGCGTAGTGTTCTTTATGCTCATTTTGGTTGGCTTGGCGTAATATGCGATGATATGGTTAAAGCCATCGCAGTGTAATTTGGTATAGTTGGATGGTTTGCCAAACCTTCCTGATACTAAACTGATACGTCCTTCGCTGCGAAAGTCTTCTAACTTTCTATCCAATACACGATCATTGCTGATGTTTAGGCAAAACAATTGTTCCTCATTGAGTAGCGAAATGCACTCGTGGTAAAAGTTGCTTTTGAATTTCCAA
The DNA here is from genome assembly GCA_039799165.1 of Bacteroidota bacterium. GTDB lineage: Bacteria > Bacteroidota > Bacteroidia > Bacteroidales > Dysgonomonadaceae > Dysgonomonas_A. The sequence goes on along the minus strand of JBDLTH010000111.1, from coordinate 8 downwards.
ACGGGCTT